>VGYV01000103.1 GCA_016872855.1 Planctomycetota bacterium | reverse complement strand
CGTGGTTCTCCTGGCCCGAGTCGTCGGGGGTGAAGCGCTCGGGCGGGACGTAGCGCGCCGTGCTCGACAGCCGGACCTCGTCGAGCAGCCCGTAGAGCGAATCGCCATTCGGGTAGCCCATGTAGCCTGTCGCGCCCACGCGGAACGGCTCCCCGGCCGCCGACACGTTGGCCCACGCCGGCAGCGCCACCCACCCCATCGGGTCCGGCACCCCGTTCACAAAGAGCTGCACCCGGTCCCCCGAGCGGCAGACGGCCACGTGGCGGGGCGGGCCCGACACGACAACTCGGGCAAGTCTGGCCATGTCCTCATGCTATCGTGCGCCATCCGCCCTGTCAAGAGTCCCCTGCCTCTGGCCGCACAGCACCGGAATCAAGTATGGTGTCCCCGGAACCCTGGACCGGAACCCTGGAGCCCTGGATTGCGCGGTAGATGGTCCGGAACATGAGGCCCCTTGATGTGCGTCAACATCCACGCCGACCCCTCCCTTGCGTAGTGAACAGTCATGAGTTGCGTGTAGTTATGCCCGGGTGGCGTGCAGTAGTAGGGCACATAGACTTCTTTCACTACCCCGCGGGCGATCGTGACTGTCACCTCCCGGCCGCCGGGGCCGATCAATCTCTCCACATCCCTCCTGTCCATTCCTGGTGTGAGGCGCTTGAGCAACTTACCGATGCCTTCTTCACGGACTGCCGGATCGCTGGACTGCGCCATTCGGACCAGAAGATCGGTGCACTCCTGATCCTTCTGGTCGCGCCGGGTCGGCTGTGCCGCACCTCGCTGCACACCACCTCGGCCGGGGGGCGGTCCCTTCCTGCGGAACGGCCACTGCCACCAAAGCACGCAACAGGCCGCCAGCACCAGTAGGCTCACTACTATCAAGATGGCGGATCTTGACCGCACGGGCGGGCCTCCTTTGTCAGGGGCCAGTTTGGGGAACGTACTCGCTCCCCCGAATGGCCAGCTCCTGCGCCTGCGTCAGGCGCTTCGTGTCAGTGACATCAGCGTCCCCAACGCGGACGATGCCGGTACTCGATGCAAAGAGATTCTCGTTCGTCGAGTGTGGTGTGGTCTGTGACAGGATGTGGTATGCTTCGTGGGCCACGGAGTAGAGCGTGGCATTGTTCGGCAGCACGAAAGTATCGTTCAAGTCTGGGGTCGTCATGTTCCGGTACCAATCTGACGGGAACGCGCTTCCCCGTGGGAAGTTTGCACCCCTTGCTACTCGGCCGATATAGTACACCTCAATATCCTTTGGGTTGGGGGAATTGAGCCTCGCGCGGAAGAGATCCCTCTCATCCGCGGATAGGCTCGCGTCGCCGTTAGGAGGATTGGGACTCAAGTGGATGATACCAGCAGGAAGTGCACCAGGAGCCTGCTTGAAGTTCGTTGTCGCCCTGAACCTGACTCCGGCCTGCGCATACCTCTCATTCATAGTCCGGAGGTCGCGCAGCACGCGCTCACGCGCGCCGGCTTCCGAAAGGTGCTCAGTGTAGGCGCCATTCCCATCAATGTCCTCGAATGTTTCGTCCGGGTCGTAAAGCCCGTTGTTGTTTCTATCTCGGAAGGGCTCACCTACCAGCACGGTATGCCCGTTCTTCAGCAACGTACAGTTCACGTCGATCACTGCGTACTCCCGAAGGGCGGGCACATCGGCCAGATGCTTGTAGTCCACTCCGTTGGGCAAGATGTATTCCGCTTCTACCATACCATGGACGGAGACGAGGTGTGTCCTGTCGTTCAGCTGGTCATCTGGGTCGTTGTTAACAGGGTCGCTCAGGTCGTTCCTGTCCAGTTTATCGTCTACCTGGTCTGATACGAGCAATAGCCAACTCGACTCGAAGACCCCCGAACGTGGCGCGGTCTCCGCTAACTCTATAGGTGTCGGGTCGTCAGCATAGGTAGTTGGACCTGGGCCATACAGCGGTGGATGGCCTTCATACGTACCAAGGCGGATTGTCACCTTGCCCGCGCCTCTCCGCTTTCCATCGATCACCCTCAGATAGAACCTGTCGACGTCATCGTCTATGAAGCCCGCCTTAACGCATCTGACCCCTCCTCGAACTTCAAATGCGTTCTCCCATTTGGCCACACGCAGACCGGTTGTGTTTCTGAATGCGGCATTGCGGAACTGCACATCGACTAACGGGACTCCTGAGGACCCAATCAGTCCCCCGCCCTCCGCCGCCTTCATGCGCAGATAAGCAGCTACCAGGAAACCCCGGTTAGGCTCCATCACCACTGGGTTGCACATGCCTTCAGCATAGACAAGGAAGACATACCGCAGGCGAATCGGATCCCAGCAGACGAGACCGAAATCGATCGAGCCGCCCTTCATATACCACCACGGGCCCGCTCTCTCCAGCGGCACTTCAGCACGGTCCTCGTCTCCCCCAAAGGTGACTACGACATGATCTCCAAGCACATCCGGAAGCCCAATGATGCGCACGGTCACCGGGGAGTGGTTTCCTGGCCGGCTTCCCACCTTCCAGGGCACGTTCGGTGCCCATGCAAGGTAGCGCCCACTTTGGTCCTCAGGTTGACACACATGCGCACGGAACGCGCAGCTGTCTGCACCGGTTTCCACCAATACGGCCGTAAGCTGAATGGTCGCGCTCTCCGGGTACACGTGCGTCACGGTGGCCCGGAGGGAATCCATGCCGGGGGTGAGGCCCAAGAAGGTCGCTGGGTCAATGGCGATAGCGGTGTCAATGCCTTGGAAGGTGCCGGAGAAGGTGAGGGTGCCGGGGCCGGTTTCGGTGAAGGCGGGGTCGTTGGCCGTCGCGTCGCGCAGGCCGTGGAAGTAGTAAATCGTGTCGGCCACGTTGGGGTCCGGGTTGGCCGGGATGTAGATGCTGGCGTAGATGCCTGTGGCCGGCGTGGTGGTCGTGGTGAGCCGGACCTCGTCGAGGGCCAGATAGCCAGTGCCGTAGTCCATCGGATACGACGGGCCGAAGCACAGCGCGCCGGGATGCGAAGGCAGCGCGCCCTGGAACGTGCCCGATGCCGCCGGGCAGCCGCCGATCAAGAGGGTCACGGTGTCGCCCGAGCGGGTCAGGATGAGCGGGGTCCAGCAGTATGTGGGGAGAGTGGCCGTGGGGGAAAGGGTGAGGTAGGGATAGGGCGGATCGGCACCATAGAGGGAGCAGGAGACTCGGCCCTCGTAGTCCACCGTGATGCTGTAGCCCGGGCCGCTCACCAGGTAGCCATAGGTGTTCCAGGTGTAGTAGATGGAGGCCTCGAGGGTGAAGTCGGCCGCGCCGAGGGCGAGCGCGGGGCTGGACGGCGTCTCCGCGTAGCCGCTGAGGCTCAAGCCCCTGGCCCAGTACACGTCCACGAGGCCGTCGCCCGAGCGAATCTCGGCGTGGTTCTCCTGGCCCGAGTCGTCGGGGGTGAAGCGCTCGGGCGGGACGTAGCGCGCCGTGCTCGACAGCCGGACCTCGTCGAGCAGCCCGTAGAGCGAATCGCCATTCGGGTAGCCCATGTAGCCCGTCGCCCCCACGCGGAACGGCTCCCCGGTCTGCGATACGTTGCCCCAGGCCGGCAGCATGACCCAGCCCATGGCGTCCGGCACGCCGTTGATGAAAAGCTGCACCCTGTCGCCCGCGCGGCAGGCCGCGACGTGGGTCCAGGCATCCGTCGGCAGGCAGGTCGTGCTCGCGACCACGACCTCGGTCCACGTCGGATAGTCGAGGTGCAACCGGAGCACGAGCCGCCCCTCCTCGATCCGCAGCGCGTAGCCTGAATAGCCGTCCGATTTGCCCAGGATGGTCTGAGGCCCGTAGTGCGGCATGTTGTACATGTCGTACCACCGCTGGACCCAGGCCTCCAGCGTGAAGTCCGTCGTCGCCAGGTCGAGGCCGCTGCTTTGGCTCACCTCCACGAAGTCGTACGTCCCGCCTGGGCAGAGGAGCGCGGAGCCGAAGCGGCCCCCTTCCACCGTCGCCACGGCGCCCGAGAAGGTCCCGTCGTAGCCGTGCCCCGAAGCATCGGGCGCGGAGCCGGGCGTGTCGAGGTGGAAGACCAGGCTCGTGCTCCAGTCGGGCTCGAACGGCAGCGGCTCGGGTGCGAAGGGCGGAGGCGGCATATACGTGTCGAAGTGCCACAGCCCTCGCGTCTCCGTCATGGGCGTTGGCGGGGGCGGCGGCTCGTGGCCCTCGAGGTCAGTCGGAATCTCGCGCTTCTCGAGCGTCACGGCCACCTCGTCGAAGCCCGTGTTCCCCGCCGCGTTGGGGCTCGTCTCCACGCGGATGATGTGCGTCCCCTCCTCCAGCGGCATGCTCACCGTGATGGGCGCGAACGTCCCCTTGTACGGATGCTGCCGCCAGAAGCCGGCCCCCCCGTCGTCCTGGCCCGACACCGGCACCGCGTCCTCGTAGACTGAGCCGTCCACGTACACGGTCACGAAATCAATGTCCGCCCGCCCCTCGGACACCTTGCCCCGCGGCACGTTGTCCGCGATCGGGTCCTTCACGAACCCGCTCACCGTGACCTTGGCAAAGCCGTTGGCGATGGTGACGGCGGAGGAGGAGATTTCGTCGAGGGTGACGGTGGGCCTTGGGTCGCTGACGCCGACGAAGGAGGTGGGAACGGGTGCGGCGTTGGGCAGGGGGAGGCCCGTGGCCTCGTCGTATTCGGCGGGGATGACGAACTCCATGCGGATGAGCCGGACGCGGACGGCGTCGGAGCAGAGGGTCGGGAGCGGTCCGGTGGGGCCGTCGGGGTCGAAGCTCACGGCGATGCGCTCGGGCTCGGGGGTGGCCGTGTGGTCAATCCCTTCGGCGTAGAGGGTGACGACGCGGGTGCCCGAGGCGAGGCCGAGGGCGGAGAGTTTCAGACATGTGCCGCTGGGGATGAAGTCGCCGGGGTTCCCTGCCGCGGCGCTGGCGTGGTCGCGGGGTTCGGAGCCGTTCTTACGCCACAGGCGCAGCTTGCCCGGCGCGGGGGTGTAGGCGCCCGATTCGGGGTCGTGGGACACCGCGGCGGGGTCGCTCGCCGCGTAGGTGAAGGTCACGGTGCCGTCCTGAGCCACGTTGGGGATGTCCCAGAGCGGGTGAGGGATTTCGAGGAGGACGGGGGTGAACGCCTTGCCTGCCGTCGCATCGTCGTCGTTGCCGCCCGTCCCGTCGCGGTTGAAGCCGTCGGCGAAGTCGGGGACGCCGTCGCCATCGTCGTCGGCGTCGTTCACCTGGATGATCTTGCCAGGGAGTTCGGGCTTGGTTGTGGCGTCCTCGATCTGGTCCTCGTAGTCCGTACGTGGAGGGAGAGCCGTGCCGTTCGTGTTGTCGGAATCCACGTCGAGGTCAATCCGCACGCAGGTCACGCGGACGAGGTCGTGGCCGGGCCAGTCACAGTAGTTGTCGCCGTGCGTGCCGTCGGGGTCGAACCACACCTCGATGGCCTCGTCGGCGAGGAGGGCGCTGGGCCGCACGGCCTCGATGTAGAGCGTGATCGTGGGGTTGGCCGGGCTGAGGCCCAGGTCGCTCGCGTAGAACCAGGTGGGGTACACGTAGTCGCCGCCGCTGGGGTGGCTGACGGCGAGAGGGTTGCGCGGCGCGCCCGGCGGGGCGGCCCACAGGCGCAGAGCGGGCCACGTGCCCTCGGGGTAGTAGGCCGCCGGGTTGCCCGAGAGGTACACGTTGCACGGGCTCGACGCGGCGTGGGTGAAGTAGACCTTCGCGGCGGAGGCGTCGAACTGCCCGGGGATGTCCAGCACGAGGGGGACGAACTGGCCCTCGGCCCAATTCACGTCGTCGTCGTTGCCGTCCTCGTCGTCCCAGTTGAAACCATCGGCGAAGTCGGGGATGCCGTCCCCGTCATCGTCGTTGTCGTTGACCATGACGAACTTGCCGGGGTGGGCGGGGTCGCCGGCGATGTCCTCGATCAGGTCCTCGTAGGCGTCGCGGTCGGGCGCGCCGGAGGCGCTGGTGTTATCCGAGTCCACATCCACGTCCACCTCGCCCTGGGGTGGAGAGGTCGCGGCCAGGCGCGCAACGAGGAAGAGGACGGCCACGGCAGTGGCCCTCGCGAGCCACAGCGCCCAACGCCGAATCTGCACGCGGCGCCCCTGTTGCCGGCCCCTGTCGCCTGTAGGCTTCGTCATCCCGTGTCCCCCAAAAGGAACCGCCCACACGGAACGGTCCGACGATAATACCCCCACCTTCTCCCTTATACACCCCGCCGGCCCGAATGTCAAGGGGGTGGGTCGCGCGGCGGCAGTCGAGGCCGGGGAGACAGCGCACGGGCGTTGATCTTGGCGAATGGAAGGAGAGCGGGCAATGGCCGCCGCAGCCGGCCCTACACACTGCCCTTTAGAGGGGGGTGCAAAACGGCGGGGCTAGCACTACAACGCTAGATCGCCGGACTCGCCAGGGGTGGCGACCAGCTTGGTCATTCCGAGCGAAGCGAGGAATCTCGCTCGATAGGGGCCGGCCTCCCATGATTCCGGCGAGATGCCTCGCCGAGCCTCGGCATGACAGAGGGACGGCCAGTCTTGGCAAGTCGTGTCGCAGCAATGCCTTAGTACAGCCCCCCGCAAATAGGGGGACAAGATCGGAGTCCCGAAGGGACAACAGTGGGTTGCCGGCGGCTCCAGCCGCCGGATTGTGGCGCACCCACGGCCCAGTCCCGAAGGGACGGCAGTGCGCCGGGCCGTGGGGACCGCTCTGTTCTGCCGTCCCTTCGGGACTGGCTGGTTCTGGCGCCTGGGTCCGGCGGCTGAAGCCGCCGGCAACCCACTGAGCTCCCTTTGGGAGCAGCGAACCAGAGTCTGAGCGAGTTTGTCCCCCTATTTGTGGGGGGCTGTGCTTAGCATCATGCCGTCCGGCGATCTAGCGTTGTAGTGCTAGACGGCCATGCCCGAGCCGAGGAAGGTGGGTCATGCGGGCGGGTCAGACTTCCATTATCTCGGCGGTCTTGTGCGCAAGGCTCTCGTCCACGGCCTTCTCGTGGTCGGCGGTGAGTTCCTGGATGTCGTCCTTGAGGCGGAAGAAGTCGTCCTCGGTCAGCGTGCCGTCCTTCTTCTCCACCTCGGCGGCCTTGAGGGCGTCGCGGCGGACGTTTCGGACAGCGACGCGGGTCTCCTCGGCGAGGTTGCGGAGCTGGGCGGCGATCTGGCGGCGGCGTTCCTCGCTGAGTGGGGGGACGACGAGGCGGATGAGGCGGCCATCGGAGCTGGGGGTGAGGCCCAGGCTGCTGGCCTGGATGGCCTTGACGATGGCCTCGAGGGCGCTGGGGTCGTAGGGCTTGATGACGAGGAGCTGGGGGTCGGGAGCGCCGATGCTGGCGATCTGCTTGAGGGGGGTGGGCGCGCCGTAGTATTCGACCTTCAGGCTCTCGATGAGGCCGGGCGTGGCGCGGGAGCTGCGGACGGTGCGGAACTGCTCCTTGAGGTGCTGGACCGCCTTGTCCATGCGGTCGCTGGTGTCGAGGTAGATGTCGTCGTATGGCATGGGTCTGCCCTCCGTTGGGTGGCTATCGGGTTCGGGCGAGCGCTTCGTCGGAGGCGACGAGGGTGCCGATGTGCTCGCCGCAGATGACGCGCTGGACGTTTCCCGGCACGAGGAGGTTGAAGACGACGATGGGGAGCGCATTCTCGCGGCACAAGGTGATCGCCGTGGCATCTATCACGCGAAGGTTGCCCTTGATCACGTCCATGTAGCTCAGCTTCTCGTAGAGCTTGGCATCGGGGTGGGTGAGGGGGTCGGCGGAGTACACCCCGTCCACTTTGGTGGCCTTGAGGAGGACCTCGGCGCCGATCTCGGTGGCGCGGAGGGCGGCGGCGGTGTCGGTGGAGAAGTGGGGGTTGCCGGTGCCGGCGGCGAGGATGACGATGCGGCCCTTTTCGAGGTGGCGCATGGCGCGGCGGCGGATGTAGGGCTCGGCCACGTCGGCCATGTGGATGGCCGTTTGGACCCGCGTCACCACGCCGAGCGACTCGAGGGCATCCATCAGCGCCAGGGCGTTGATGACGGTGGCGAGCATGCCCATGTAGTCGGCTGTGGCGCGGCCTACGCCACGCTGAGCCATGACGTGGCCACGGACGAAGTTGCCGCCGCCCACGACGACGCCAAGCTCGACGCCGAGGGCGTTGACGTCGCGGCACTGGTGGGCGATGCTCAGGAGCCGCTCGTGGTCAATGCCGCTGCCGCCCTCCGCGCAGAAGCCCTCGCCGCTGATCTTCAGGAGCACGCGTTTGTAGCGCGCGGCGGGCATGGGCGGCTACTCTCCCATCTGGAGGCGGACGAAGCGGCCGACGGTGATGTTCTCGCCGAGCTTGGCCACGAGCTGCTTGATGTGGTCGGCGATGCTGGTCTTGGGGTCCTTGACGAAGGGCTGGTCGAGGAGGCAGCGCTCCTTGTAGAAGGCGTCGAGCTTGCCCTGGACGATTTTCTCGATGGCCTGGGGCGGCTTGTCCTTGACCTGTTCGGCGTAGATTTCGCGCTCCTTGGCCACGAGGTCGGCTGGGACCTGGTTGCGTGAGACTGCGGCGGGGCGCGTGGCGGCGACCTGCATGCACAGGTCGCGGGCGAGTTGGCGGAAGTCGTCGTTGCGGGCCACGAAGTCGGTCTCGCACTTGAGCTCGACGAGGACGCCGATCTTGCCGTTGGTGTGGATGTAGGAGGCGATGGTGCCCTCGGAGGTCGCGCGTCCGGCCTTCTTCTCAGCGGTCTTGAGGCCCTGCTTGCGGAGGTGCTCGATGGCCTTCTCGATGTCGCCGCCGGTGGCCTCGAGGGCCTCCTTGCACTTCATCAGGCCGATGCCCGTGGCCTCGCGGAGCTGTTTGACGGTTTCTGCACTGACGGCCATGTGGTTCCCTTTGCGATAGAACGGGCGGGGAGCGGAGACGGCAAGCGACTCACGGCGCGGCCGAGGCGCCGGCGCCCCCCGGCGCCGCGGGTGGCGCGGGCGGCGTCGCCTGGGGCTTCGGCTCGGGCTTCCGCTGGGCCTGGTCCTTCGCGGCCGCAACGGCTAAGGTGCCGCCCTCGGCGACGGCCTCGATGAGCAGGCTGAGCACCACCTGCACCGAGCGGATCGAGTCGTCGTTGCACGGGATGCAGATGCTGATGTCCTTCGGGTCCGAATCCGTGTCAATGAGGGCGACCACGGGGATGTTCAGCGTGACGGCCTCATGGACCGCGATCTTGTCCCGCTTGGGGTCCACGACGACAAGTGCAGCAGGGAGGCTGGTGAGCTCGCGGATGCCCTCGAGGTTGCGGAGGATCTTGCGCTTCTCGCGCATGTGCATCGAGACCATCTTCTTGTTGTAGGCCGCAAACTGGGTGGAGTGCTCGATCTTCTCGAGCTCGTCGAGGCGACCGAGGCTCTTGCGGATGGTGGCGAAGTTGGTCAGGGTGCCGCCGAGCCAGCGCTCGGCCACGAAGGGGATGCCGCGGCTGCCTGCCTCCTCGCGGACCACGCTCGCCGCCTGGCGCTTCGTGCCCACGACCAGGATGGGCAGCCCCTGGGCGGCCAACTGGCCCAGGAAGCGCCGCGCCTTCGCGATCCCGCGCACGGTCTGCCGCAAGTCTATGATGTGGATGCCTTTGCGCTTCCCATAGATGTACGGCCTCATGCTTGGGTGCCAGCGGCTCGTGCGATGGCCGTAGTGCACCCCAGCGTCCAGCAACTCCTTCACTGACATCGTCGTCAATCGCGGTCTCCACAACAAGGACTCTGGAATTTCGCGACGCTACGGTTCGCGCGCGATTTCTTGAAACTCTACATTATACTGCTGCGCCCCGACAGGTCAAATCGGATTTCGCGGCGGGCACGGCCCCAAGCCATGGCAACCAGCCAGTTCCCGTTTCGTCCTCGTCCGTCGTCCTCGTCCCTCGTGCTCGATTCCTCTGTCTTGCGCGGGAGAAGAGCGGAGAACGAGGACGAGGGACGAGGACGAGGACGATTGGGGAGGAACGCGGGGTCCACCAGGACTGGGGGCCATACTCTTGGCCCCGCAAGCGCGCCGATGCCGGGTGGGGGCCACCCGGCATCGGCTGCCTTGGCACAGGCTTGGCGTCCGACGGACGCGTTTCTCCTTACCCAGGTGTGATGGTGGCTCCTGTGGCCGTGATGGTGATCCACCACTTGCCCATGCTCTTGCCCTTGCCGGGGGGCTGGTCGTTGTAGAGGCGGACGTTCATTGTCCCGCCCTGGAGGACCTCGATGGTGTAGCGGGTGCCGTTCTGCACGTCGTAGGGCTGGCCGTCGAGGGTGAGGCTGTTCTGGTTGCCATTGCCCTTGGGGCACACGCGAATCCAGGTGGCGGGGCCGGTGTACTCGAGCGTGCCGCTCGATGCCTGGAGGTCATCGCGGGTGATGAGCGAGCCGTCGGGCTTCCGCAGCTCGAACTCGTAGTCGGAGTTGTTGCGTGGGTTCAGGTTCAGGTCGCCTCCGATGTTGCTTCCTGGCTCCGGCTCGGGCTCGGGTTCGGGCGGCGTGGCGGGTGGGTCGGCGAGCATAGCGAGGATGGCGGGGAGGTTCGAGGGGTCGAAGTAGAGGTCCTCGCAGCGCTCCACGCGGCTGCCCGTGTGGAGGATGATGGCGGTGTAGCCGTTGCTGGAGACCATGGCGGTGAGGTACACGTCGGGCCGGTCCAGCTCGCTGAGGGTGGGGGCTCGGTAGAGCGCACTCACGGTTTCGCCCGGCGTCCGCTCGTCGAGGAGCGGGTTGGCGAGGACCCGCGTCTGCGCCCCCACCGTGCCCAGGGCAGCGACGAGGTCGCTGCCCCGGGGTGGATAGTGGCCGAACTTGTGGAAGTACAACTCCAGGTAGGTTGCTACCTGCTTGAGATTGGCCTGCGCGACGGCCACGTTCGCGCTGAGCCTTGCGCCCTTGTAGACCGAGACGCCGAGGGTGAACAACACGGCCAGGGCGCCGATGGAGGCCGCGATCTCGACGGCTCCGAAACCTGTCTTGCGGGAGTGGGTGCGTGGACGCATGGCCTTCGTCTCCTGGCGAGTGGTGACTCAGGCCAGATGGCGTCGCGGTGCGATAGGGGAATGTAGCAACCCGCATGCCGCTGACGGGTCCAGGAACTGCGCCACAGTGCGCTGCCTGGCCGCTAGCCGTTGCCGCGGCAGGAGTTGTGGCTTCCAATGGGGGAGTGCAAGCGGCTTGGAGAGCCTCGCAGCCGGAGCTGCCCTGGACCCGCAATGCGGGGCCAGGCGACACGCTTGGGTGCGCGCTTGGCCACGGGGCTTGTGCTGAGGAAACTGGTCTGCCGAGCACGCCCAAACGAGTACGCGTCTAGCCAGAGGGGGCTCTTCTCCCTCCCCCTTGGGGGGAGGGCCGGGGTGAGGGTGCCTTCTGCAAAGCTGCCCAGGGCACAAGCACCCTCACCCCAACCCTCTCCCCCAGGGAGAGGGGGGAAGCGCTAGCCTGGCTAGACAGGTACCCAAGCGAGTTTGGGCGTGGCACCCGCTGTTTCCCGCAAACCAATGGGGGTGCCACGGACAAACCTGTTTGCCCGTGTCCTTCGCAACGGGAAGTGCTCAACGCAACAGGCCGGCGGCGCGGCGGAGGCGGGCCAGGGAGCGCTCGCGGCCGAGGACGGCCATGCACTCGAACAGGGGGGGAGAAGCGGTGCGGCTGGTGACGGCGACGCGGAGGGTCATGAAGGCGTTGCCGACCTTCCAGTTGCGCCCCTCGCAGAGGGCCTTGCCAATGGCTTCGAGCGCAGGCGCTGTCCAATCGCTCGCCTCGGCGAGGGCCGCGGCCGCGGCGTCGAGGACAGCCAGCGCCTCCTCCTGCGTCGCCTTCTTCGGCACCAGGAGGGCGGGGTCGTAGGAGAGCGGCTCTGTGAAGAAGAACTCCGTCCAGGGGTCGAACTCGCTGAGCTTCTTGATGCGCTCCTGGATGAGAGGCACGATGGCGCGGAGGTAGGCGGGGTCGGCGGCCGCGGCCCTGGCGTTGGCCGTGGCCAGGCGGGCGGCCAGGGCGTCGCCGCTCAGGCTGCGGATGTAGACGCCGTTGAGCCATTCGAGCTTCGCCAGGTCGAAGACCGGGCCGGAGGTCTTCACGCGGTCCCACGAGAATGCCTCGGTCATCTCCTCGATGGTGAAGACCTCGCGCTCGTCGGGCATCGAGAAGCCCATGAGGGCGAGGAAGTTCAGCAGCGCCTCGGGCAGGTAGCCCTCGGCGCGATACCAATCGAGCGACGTCGGGTTCTTGCGCTTCGAGATCTTGCTGCGGTCGGCATTGCGCAGCAGCGGCATGTGGATGAAGGCGGGCATCTGCCAGCCGAACGCCTGGTAGAGCAGCACGTGCTTGGGCGTGGATGTGATCCACTCCTCGGCGCGGCACACGTGGGTGATCTGCATCAGATGATCGTCCACCACGTTGGCCAGGTGATAGGTCGGGAACCCGTCGCTCTTCAGGAGCACCTGGTCGTCAATCGTGAAGTTCTGGAAGGTGATGTGGCCGCGCAGCCTGTCGTCGTAGGCCGTCTCGCCATCGGGGATTCGCAGGCGGACGACATGTGGCTCGCCGGCCGCGGCGCGGCGCCCGGCCTCGCCGCGGGGCAGCGACAGGCAGAGGCGGTCGTAGCGCGGGTCGAGCTTGGCGGCGCGCTGCTGCTCGCGGAGGGCGCTGAGGCGCTCGGGCGTGCAGAAGCAGCGGTAGGCCGCGCCGCGTTCGAGCAGGATGTCGGCGTGCTGCCGGTAGAGCTCGCTCCGCTCGCTCTGGCGATAGGGGCCGAAGGGGCCGCCCACGTCGGGGCCTTCGTCGTAGTCGAGGCCCAGCCAGCGAAGCGACGCGAAGATCGCCCGTTCCGATTCAGGCGTCGAGCGCGCCCGGTCCGTGTCCTCGATGCGGAGGACGAACTTGCCGCCCTGCTGCCGCGCGAAGCAGCGGTTGAACAGCGCGATATACGCCGTCCCCACATGGGGGTCGCCGGTTGGGCTGGGAGCAATGCGAACGCGGACCTCGCTGGCCATGGGCTTCCTTTGGAGAGTGGGCTACGTGTGGGAAGATTCTAGCGGATGCCGCATTCTGGCGCAAACCGGCGATTTGCAGTTGACGCGCGGGATTCATTGGCTACAATGCAGAGCGGGGGGGAGTGGCCGACAGCCTTGGTTGCTGGAAGGAGGCGCCTCGATGGTGAGGATCGGTGTGCTCGGCGTCGGGTTCATGGGGAAGATGCACTTCAACTGCCACAGGGCCAATCCGCGCGTGAAGGTGATCGCGCTGTCGGACCTGGACCCGAAGAAGCTGGCCGGGGACTGGAGCATGATCGGGGGGAACATCGCGGATAAGCGGGCGGCCCAGGTGGACCTGTCGGGCCTGCGTCTCTACGCCCCGCCCTCCGAGCTGTTCGCGGACCCGGACGTGGACGTTGTGGACATCACGCTGCCGACGTTTTCGCACGCAGAGTACGCGGTGGCCGCGCTCGAGGCGGGCAAGCACGTGATCTGCGAGAAGCCGATGGGGATTTCGCTGGCCGACTGCGACCGGATGATCGCCGCGGCCAAGGCGGCCAGGCGCCTCCTCTTCATCGCCCACTGCATCCGCTTCTGGCCCGACTACAAGGTCCTCAGGCAAATCATCGCCAGCGGCAAGTACGGCAAGGTGGTGAGCGCGACCTTCTGGCGCAAGAGCCTCACGCCCACCTGGAGCTGGGACAACTGGCTCCTCGACGCCAAGCGCAGTGGCAGCGCCATCGTGGACCTGCACATTCACGACACGGACTACGTGAACTACGTCTTCGGCGTGCCCGCGGCGGTCTGCTCGTCGGGCGTCGTGGGCGCGGTCTCGAAGGGCGGGGTGGATGCCGTGGTGACGCACTATATCTACCCGAGGGGGCCGCACGTGGTCGCCGAGGGCACGTGGGCGCTCGCCCCAGGCTTCGGCTTCACCCATGGCTTCTGCGTCGTGCTCGAGAAGGCCACGGTGGAGATGGACTGCCGCAGCGGCAAGCCGCTGACCGTGCACACGCTCAAGGGCAAGACCCTCACGCCCAGGCTCCCGAAGGACGACGGCTACGTGGCGGAGCTGAAACACTTCGTGGACTGCATTGGGAAAGGGAAGGGGTCCGACATCGTGACGGCGGAGGATGCGCGCAAGGCGCTGGCCGTCTGCCTGGCCGAGGAGGAGGCTGTGAAGACGGGCCAGGCCGTCACGGTGGGCTGAGAGGCGGGGGATGGCGAAGACGCCGCGGGTATCGCGCCTGCTGGAGATCGTCTCGCTGCTCCAGGCGGGGCAGGGTTGGACCGCGCCCGCCCTGGCCGCGCGCTTCGGCATGTCGCGCACCCGCGTGTTCAACGACATCCGGGCGCTCAAGGACGCCGGGGTGCCCGTCCAGTCCTCCCCCTCGGGCTACCGGATTGACCCCTCCTTCTTCCTCCCCGCGCTCCAGCTCAGCGTGGGCGAATTGCTGGCCCTGCTGTTCCCCGAGGAGTCGTTTGGCGTCCCCGGGGGCAACGGGGAGATGCTGCGGAGCGCCCGGTGCAAGCTCCTGTCGTGCCTGCCGCGGCCCGTGCGCGCGAGCGCCGAGGAGCTGATGGCGCGCACGAGTGTCGCGCTGCCCACGGCGGGGGTGAACCGCGACGTCTTCGAGGAGGTCCGCGCCGCCGTGGCCGAGCGGCGCCGCATCGCCATCGTCTACTCAGGGCGCGGCACCCACCCCCTCCGCCGCCTCGAGGTGGACCCCTACGGCGTGGCCTTCCGCAAGCACGCGTGGTACTTGGTGGCCTACTCGGTGACGCACAGGGAGGTGCGCAAGTTCCGCGTCTCACGCATCGGCGCCGTCGAGCCCACGCCGCTGCACTTCACCGTGCCGAAGGACTTCTCGCTCGAGGCGTTCTTCGCGGGCTCCTGGTACGTCTTCGGCGGGGAGCCGCAGGAGATCGCCATCCGCTTCAGCCCCGCCATCGCGCGCCTCATCCGCGAGCGCGTCCCGCATCCGGGGCAGACCGTGCAGACGTTCAGCGACGGCACGCTCTTCTACCGCGCGCCCGTGCGGAACCTGGACGAGGTGGCCTGGTGGCTGGTGCAGTACGGCGCGGAGGCCGAGGTGGTCTACCCCCCGGCCCTGCGCGAGAAGGTCATCGCCCTCGCCCTCGGCGTCCTCCGTGCCCACGACGTCAAAGACGTCCGCCCACGGACCCCCTACCCCGAGGCCCCGACAGTTCCCACCCACCTGGCCGGCGAGCCCAAGCCGCCCCCTCCCCGCGCCTGACCGTGTAGTTTCCGTTGCGGAAAGCCCGGTTCGCTGAGCACAGGCCGTGGCCGCATGCGAAAGACTGGCTAAAGCCAGGACTCCGAACGGGTTCTCTCCCCGTTTGGAGTCCTGCCTTCAGGCAGTCTTGGCTTTCCGCAACAGGAACTATGTACGCCGGTCCATGAGGCGCACGCCCAAGCTGTGCTTGGGCGTGATGTCCGCTCCCAGCGCTACTTCGCCGGCGGCGTCGGCTCGGCCTTGATGGTCTCGATCTCGACGGCTTGGATCGCCACGGGGTCTTTCGCCAGATGAATGGCGTTGGGGCCGGCGCCCTTGGCCTCGGAGGGCATCTTGCTGATGGCCTCGGCCACGTCGAGGCCCCTGACCACCTCGCCGAAGATGCTGAACCGCTTGTCCAGCGTCGGCGCGGGCGCCAGCGTGATGAAGAACTGGCTGCCATTCGTGTCCTGTCCAGAGTTGGCCATCGCCACGACGCCGGGCTTGTCGAACTTCAGCTTCTCATCCGTCTCGTCGTCGAACTTGTAGCCTGGGCCGCCCGAGCCGTCGCCCTTGGGGCATCCGCCCTGAATGAGCTTCAGCGTGTCGTTCTCGATGCGGTGGAACGTCAGGCCGTCGTAGAACGGCTTGGCCACCCAGCGGCCATCGGCGGCCTTCCAGGGGCGTTCGCCCTTGGCCAGCTCCACGAAGTTCGCCACCGTCTTCGGCGCCTTGTCCTCCAGAAGGCGGAACACGATCTCGCCCTTCGCCGTCTTCAGATGGGCGTAAGTGCCGGGGGCTAGCTTCTCCTCCTTGGGCGCTTCGGCCTTGGCGGGCGCCTTCTCCTTTGGGGCCTCGGCCCCGACGAGCGCCAACGGCAGCCACGAGAACAACGCGGCGAGGGCGAGACGAGTCACCCGTTCTCTCCTTCCATTCGGCATCGGATGTTCAGAACCCTTCGAGCGGCATTCTACCAGAAGGCGTCTGCGCGGACAAGGGGGTCCTTGATCCCCAGTATGGCCCCCAATCCTGGTAGCTGGCTGGATTCCCCTCTTCTCGTGCTCGTCGTCCTCGTCGTCGTCGTCGAATTCCCGCAGTTTCCCAGTTCCCTGTTCGACGACGAGGACGACGACGACAACGACGACGACCCAGGAAGGAGGCAGGCGCCAGAACTGGGGGCCATACTCCATGATCCCGCCCGGCGAGTGGGGTATGTTGTCGCACGGATGCGGCGCTGTTGGCAAGGAGGCCCCTGATGCGTCAGAACCAGGGCGCTGCCCGCTGGCGCTACCGGGAAGGCGTGCTTGTTGTCGCCGGATGCGCGCTGGCGCTGGCGGACCTCACGAAGCGCGAGATCGCTAGCGCCCTGGGTGAAGACTGAGAAATAGCGTCTGGAAAAGGCGACGCACCCAGAGGCGATTTGGGGCCTTCCGGAGCGCTGAAACAGGGGGGAGGGGCGTTCTCCACAAGCGCAGTACGGCGCTACACTTATGTCTCGCAAAGCCTCCTCAGCGCCGCCCAAAGGTATCAGGAGCCTCATGGACCGTCCGGAACGCACTGTACGCAATCCTACGCGGTTTTTTCCAGGCCCGTCGTAACCATTTGTGGGATAGACACTTAGCAGTTGAATATAATGTAGAACTGCGCTCCCGCGTGGGGCGGGAGGGGACCCAGGTGGTCGCCCAGCTCAGTAGCCGTAGAGCGGATGGCCCTGGCCGGGGAACCAGATGAGATCAATGAGGAACGAGATGCCGCAGGCGGTGAAGAAGCCGAGGATGATGCCGAGGAAGTAGAACTTCGCGCGGTCGAAGGCCCGGACGCCTCCGATGCGGAGGACAACCGTCTTCGCCGCCCAGCCGAGGAAGAACGAGAGGACGAAGTAGTTGATGGGATACGAGCAGATGGCCACAGGGAGGCCAATCGGGTGGAGCGGCCACCAGGCGAAGCGGTAGCGGAGGACGGTGAGTACGCTCATCGCCCCCGCCCCGATGCCCATCCAGGTGAGGCGGGCGGCGTCGGGGCCGTGGGGGTTCCGCATGTGGCGAATCACCTCGTCGTAGCCGATACTCGACCCGCGGCCGAAAATCCAGCCCTCGAACTGAATGGCCCCCCACCGGTAGGCCATCCAGACGGTGAACAGCGTCGAGACAATCAGGGCGAGAAGGCCGGCGTAGAGGACCACCCAGGTCATCGCCCGCCGCTGGCGAGGGGCCGAATCGGAGAGCTTGGCACCGTGGGCCGAGGCGGCCATGAAGAAGCCCTTCAGCTCGTGCGCCCAGGAGTAGTGCAGGCCCAGCGAGGCGGCGCCCGCGTGGCCCACCGCCTCGGTGCCCAGGGCGAAGTTGGTGAACGTTTGGGCGATCAGCGGCCCGCGGATGAACAGTAGCCCCCCCTCCATCACGATGCGCGTGATCCCGATATACAGGATCATCACCACGGTGAAGAAGACGGCGACGACGGGGTAGCTGAGGCCCGACCGTCGGAGGAAGACGACGATGAAGGCGAGCGAG
>VGYV01000102.1 GCA_016872855.1 Planctomycetota bacterium | reverse complement strand
CACGAAAATCGGGCGGGCGGGCAGCGGCTTGTTTTGTTTTGATGTAAGAAAAAGGAATGTTCGGTAATCTACACCAGGCACCCTGATGGCAGCCGAGCGGGCGACTCGGTTCCGCGAGTACGACACTCGCCGAATGGAGGCCCTGCGGAAGACAGCGGAGGGCAGCGGCCTGGAAGGGGCCACGGCCCGCCGACCAGTGGCGGCGGATCAACGGCAAGCCGGTGCCGCTGCCGGATAGGCTCTTCGATAGCCCGTACATGACCTCCGACTACAACAGCGGGGTCGTCACCGCCCGGTTCAACGAACTCAAGCTCGTGCTGGACTTCCACAGGGCCGAGCGAACTGAAACCCCGCCCCGGTGACCAGACAACGTCGGGGGCCGTTTTCCTCGATGGGGGTGCCGATGGAGATCTCGTGGGCCACGATGGCATGCCTGCTCGCCGTGCTCCCCTGCGTGGCCGCAGCGGCAGCGGAGGAAGCGGCAGCCTGGCCTTCGAGCGAGGGCTGCAAGGACCCCGCCATCGCCGAGGCAATGGAGGCTGTGCGGGCCGCCATCCCTAGGGCGGCCAAGGACCCCACGCGGCCGGTCTATCACTTCCGCCCGCCGGCGCAGTGGATGAACGACATCTGCGGCGCCCTCTATCACAAGGGCAACTACCACGTCTTCTACCAGCTCAATCCCTTTGGGGACACCTGGGGCTCGAAGGGCTCGAGCTGGGGGCACGCCCGCAGCAAGGACCTCGTGCATTGGGAGCATCTGCCCATCGCCATCGTGCCGTCGTCGGACCGCGGGGAGCTGCGCTGCAACTCGGGCTGCGTGGCCCTCAACGGCGAGGGCATGCCGATGATCTTCTACACTTTCGTCCCCCAGGCGAAGGGCCGCAAGCGCGAGCAGTGGGCCGCCATCGCCTGTGACGACGAGTTGCTCACCTGGCGGAAGCTGGACGAGAACCCGCTGATGGCGGCAGGCGTGCTCTTCGATGCCAAGGGCCGCTGCATCCTCTTCGGTTGGGTGAGCGGCTTCGAGGCGGGGCGGGGCTGGAACGGCTGCATGTCGCTACCGCGCGTGCTGACGCTCGACGGCGACGCGCGCCCCATCCAGACCCCCGCCCCCGAGCTTGCCGCCTTGCGCGGCAAACACATCCGCGTCGGCGATCTCGCGCTCAACGACCGTGGGCACGTGCTCGAAGGCGCGCGCGGCGACACACTGGAGGTCCTGGCCGAGCTTGAGCCGGGCACCGCGAAGGCGGTTGGGCTGAAGCTGCGCAGCTTGAACGAAGTGGGGCTGGCGTCCCGCCTGCCAGCAGGCAAGATGCCTGCTCCACCCAGCCACAGGGCGGTCGTGCTTCGCTACGACGGCCACACCCTCGACGTAGACGGCACACCTGTGCCCCTAACCCTCGACGACAAGCAACGGACGCTCACCCTGCACGTCTTCCTCGACAAGTCCGCCATGGAGGTGTTCATCAATGGCGGCCGCGAATGCGTCACCCGCGTCATCTACCCCGGCCAGGACGCTCTCGGCATCGAGGTCTTCGCCCAAGGCGGGCCCGCAGTTGTCAGGTCGCTCGACGTTTGGCACCTCGGCTCCATCTGGCCACGAACTGACGATGGGTGGCTCTCGCCGAGCATTAAGGGGCGTTAATCACCCAAACGCTCTAGGACGCGTCGCGCGGGACAAGACGGCCCGATCCGACCGTCGCCTCAAGTCGTTGATGGATGGGCACTTGTGGCGCGGAGGGCCTCACCCGATCGGCCCCTATGACCCCCAGGTCTCATGAGGCCCCCGGAGGGGCAGGAAGGGGCATTTCTGTGCGTTCTCTCTCGGCGACGCAAACCGTGGTAAGATATGGACTTACAAGAAATGGACGGCAGGGGCGGTTCTCAACCGGGCGCCTCGCTGGCGCGGGCGGCTTTATGTCAACTGCTGTGCTCCCTCCTCAATCCCCGATGGCTCGCGCCGCCACACGCTTGCCGTCCTTCGTCGTAGCCTCGTAGACGCTGCCGATGGCCCGTGCCTGCACGGCGACCTGTCCCAGCTCGGGAATGTCCACTGTCGCGGGGCTCTCGACGCCGTCCGAGGCCCACGAATCTGTTGTGGACACTGGTGCCGCCGCCGAGTAGACTTGCACTGGCTGACGAGGATTGGGTACCCTCCCCGAAGGTTTCACCCCTTCGGAAGGTCATGAACCTCGAGCTCTGCGTCGTGTCCTTTGTTCTGTGGCCGCATACCGAGGGCGCAATCATGGGAACCGGTGGGATCGCCGCGCTGCTGTTGGTCGTCACCGCGGCCGCCTGGGCCTCGGCCGAGTCCTTGCCCAAGCACGTGGACGTCTTCGTCTCCGGCCAGGATGGCTATTTCGCCTACCGCATCCCGGCCATCGAGACGGCCCCCGACCTCACCATCCTCAAGGACAAGTCGGTCGGGGTTCTCTGGGAGCGTGCCGACTACAAGTTCATTACCTTCACTCGCCTCGACCGCGAGTTCCTCGAACCCCGCCGCTGAACCGCTTTCGGCGTGGTTCGCTGCGCGGTTGGTTGGAGAAGGTCCCAAACGGTAACGGAAGCAACAATGACAAAGAAGCGCGTGATGGTGGCAGTGGCGGTGGCTCTGGCCGGGTTGTCTGGTGCGACGCTCTTGGGAACGGAATCGGTGGCCTCGCCCAATGAGCCGGTGGACCTGAAGAGTCTGCCGGCCAACAAGTGGACCAAGCTACCTTGCAAGCCGCAGGCCGGGCCGTTTCTGTGCGCTCCCGTGTACGTGCCGAGCCGCGGACAACTGCTGCACTGGGGCCAGACGGGTGGCTGGGACAAGCCCTCGGCCAACGACGTGCGAGCCTTCGACGCCGCTGTCGGCGACTGGGTTTCGGACTATCCCAGCGATGCGCCCCAGACGCCGGGCGCCAGTGGGCTGTTCGGCCAGGGAAGCATGCTGCCCTCCGGCCGGCCGCGCCCGGCGATGGTCCTCAACGGGGTCTGCTGGGACTCCAAGCGCGAGCAGGTCGTCTACACGATGGCCGGCCTCATGGCGGCGTATGATCCCAAGGCGAAGGTGTGGAAGGACCTCAAGGCCAAGACCATCATGCCGGATCGAACGCCGGAACACGCTGGAGACCGGCCAACCGGCAAGCTGAAGACCGAGTTCGATGGCGGCCCGCCGGTCTACGGCATGGGCACCTGCTATGACCCCGAGAACGACGAGATCATTCTCTTCCCCCACTTCGACGCCAAGAACATCTCGCTGCGCGAGGCCACAGGGCAGATCACGGGGCACCTGGGCACCTTCCGGTACAGCTTCAAGGACAACACCTGGCGAGTGGTCGGCGACACCTTCGGTTCCGACGAGGTGAGGGCCGCGCGCAAGGGGCTGATCGCAATCATGGCCAAGGCGAGTGCGGCGATGGACGCGGCCTGGGTCCTCGCCCGCAAGCCCGACGCCGCAAAGGCCACTGAGACAGCCAAGAGGTTCGAGGCGGCCGCCGGCGATCTGGAGAAGCTCGCCCTGACCGCCGAGGCCAAGATGGGGCTTGCACCCGTTGCGGGGCTCCTCAAGTCCGCTGCCTCGGCACTCGCTGCCGGCAGGGCAGAGGAGGCGTTGAGGCCGGCGCGCGACGCGCTCTGGGCCATGAACGAGGCGCTGGATGGCGCCCTGCGCGTCGAGCCGCCGCCACGCTGCGCCGCGCCTATGGTCTACGACCCCAAGAACAAGTGCGTCGTGATGTTCGGCGGGCACACCAGCCTGTGGCGGAGCGACGGCGGGTCCGGGCCGAACGTGATGGATGGCCAGAACGACACCTGGCTCTACGACGTGAAGACCCGCCAATGGCGCGAGACCGCGGCGAAGAGCCGCCCGCCGCTCGGCCGCTTCGCGTGCCGGGTGCCGATGCTCGCCTATGACGACGCTTCGGGGCTGATCCTGTCGTTCGCCCGCACCGGCGACATCTGGAACGCCAAGACGCCGCGGAAGGCCCAACTGTGGACGCTGGATGTCGCCAGGGGTGAGTGGTCCAAGCGTCTGGAGACGGACTGGTCGGGCGAACTCACCACCATGTCAGGCCAAGGCAGCGAGTCTCCCCACTCGCAGGCACCAACAGCGATGTTCGGCTACGACCCCAAGGCCAAGCTGGCCCTGATCGTCCAGCCCGAGAAGGAGGGCCAGGCGACCTATGCGATGCGAGTTGACCTGTCGAGCTTGCCGTCGGAGCCCGCTCCGGCGTGGACGCCGCCCACGCCGATCACGCCGCAGGAGATACCCGCCGACGACCCGGCGTGGCTGGCGACGCTCAAGGCGCTGCCCGCCAACACGTGGGTCCCCGCCAAACCGCCCAAGGAGCCCAATCGGCGCGACTGGGGGATGCTGGCCGTGGACCCCGTCCGCGGCTGGGTGGTCTACCAGGGCGGCGGGCACTCCTCGTGGCAGGTCAACGATGTGTCCGTGTACGCCGTAGGCGCCAACAAGTGGGCATTCCAGGCCGGCGACCACAACGCCTACATCCCGCCCAATGAATGGGAGGGCAATACGCTCGGCTACCGCGGCGGGCCGCGCGGCCGGCACGAGCGCAACACCTATCAGGCACTCGACGGCCGGGCCTACAACTACATTGGCACCGGGGACCTGTTCCAGGACGGGACTATGCACCTTGACCCGGGCTACGTCCGGTTCTATGACCTCGACCGCGGCGGGGTCCACCGCGAGCTGCCGCTGGCCGGCAAGCCCGAGTTCGCGAACCCCAATGGCTCTCGTGGGATTGGGGCTGTGGACCCGAACGGTCGGGTCCTGTATCTCCACCGCCAGGCATCCGGCTACTACGCACGCGACATTGTGAAGACCGTCTTCACCGCCTACGACATCTACGGGCATGGGTTCACAGTGACCGACGTGCCCAAGCCGTTCCCGATGCACCGTGGGCTGGGCGAGAGCCGCGCGTTCTGCTACGTGCCCGACCGCGACCTGTACGTCCTCATGACCAGCGCGCCCAAGGACCCTGCCAGGCTCTTCGAGATGCCCAAGGACAAGGAGGAACAGCGGCACGCGATCTTCGCCTACGACCTGAAGGCCAACAGGTTCAGCGAACTGCCTGCCAGGCGCGAGCCGCCGCTGAAGCCCGTGCAGGTATTGGAATACGTGCCGTCGCAGAAGTGCCTGCTGGCGATCATCGCCAACCAGCAGTGGGTCTACTCCTTCGGCAAGGGCGATTGGGCCGAACTGCCCGTGAGAACCGAGGGCGGCAGCATGGGCTTTCAGGGGCCCTACGGCCAGATGGTCTGGGTGGAGAAGTACGGCGTGTTCGTGAACACGGTCGGCCGCACCTGGGTGATGCGCCCGGACTTCAGCCAGGTCAAGTAACTGTCCGACGCAGTAAGGCGTGCAGACCTGCACGCGGAGTCTTCACAGGTGCCATTGTAGCGGCCCCCCACGCGGCATCAAAGCGTGGAACGGCATCAAGCTCGGCGAGTGAAGCTCTCGGTCTTGTCATTCAGCAGGGGCGCGGCGCGCTGCCCAGCGGATCGCTCGATCGAGCACGTCGGTGAAGGCCAGCACAGTCACGATGCCCGCAATGCTGCCATGCTTCATTGGAACTCTCCTTTCCCTGAAGGCTGAGCCGGCTTTTTCGGAGCCAGCAGGCTGAAAGCCCGATCGGTGACCGGAAACATCGAGACGCGGAACTTGGTGCAACCGTAGGGAACAAGAGTGATTTTCTCTGACCCATCCCGCTTCGCGAACGGCTCGGCCGGCAGGCGGGGCGCCTTGGGGTCCGGATTCCAGTCAATCGCCACGCCGCTGGCCCGCAGCTTCAGTGGGGAGGCCAGCGGCCAGTCCCACTTGGCGGGCATTGGCTGACGCTCCACGGCGAAGTCCTCCTCCGGCTTCTGTGATGGCACGTCAAGCGCGTACTTCCACCTGGCGGCAGGGTCGGGCGTGTTCGGGCCTTGGGTGTCTGGGATCGGCAGGGCGAGGAGCAGCGGGCCGTAGGAGACCGAGGCGTAGGGAGCGCCCTGCGCATTGGTGTCGCACCCTGTCGCCACACTCACCGACATCGGGAACCGCAGGCGGATGGTGTCGCCCGGCCTCCAAAGCCGCTCGATGCGCACGAACCCGTTGGCGTCGGGCGCCGCCTTGACGGCGGAGCCGTTCACGCTCAGTTCGGGGGTCTTGCACCAGCCGGGGATGCGGAACGATAGGGGAAAAGTCGCCTCCCGGGCCGGTTGCACCGTCATCTCGATGGCCTCGTCAAAGGGGTAGCCCGTTCGGCATGTGATGACTATGGGCACACCATCGGCTGCCAAGGCCGACACTTTGCACGGGCCGTAGTGGACAGCGGCCAGCCCGTTGTCGTAGGTGGCCATCCACATGTGCATCACGTAGTTCGGCAGGATGCGGTTCAGGGCCGCCGTGCAGCAGAGCGGGTGGTGCGTGGCCCGGTACGAGTTCCCCGAGGCCTGGGGGCCATGCGGGTGGGGCGGGGAACTGTCGGCGACGCGGTTGGGGCATTGGAAGTAGACATGGGTGCGGAAGTCGCGGGCAACGGTGGCGGGGCCGGCATTGAAGAACGCACGCTCCGCCCGGTCCGCCATGCGTCCCTGGCCACTGATGGTGAGCAGCACGATCTGGCTCCACAGGTAGCCGGCTACGTCACAGGTCTCGGTGCCCCGAAACGCGCCGGGCGGCCCCCAGAACTCGTCCATCACCGGCACGCCGGAGGGCTGCATGGCAGCGCGTTCGAGGAGGTCGTGCCAGGCAAGCGTGGCGTCGAGGAACGCGCGGTTGCCCGTCCACAGGGTGCCCAGTGCCCAGGGGGTTGTGCCCTCGAGGAACATCACGCCGTGGTCGTTGCGCTCGGCCCCGGGCTTCGGGTTGGGCATCTTGCGGTAGCGGCTCCCCGGGAGCCCGGTGCCGCTGGCGTCCTTCGAGAAGAGCCCCGTCAGGGCCGCCGCGATCTCCTTGTTCCCCGTCCAGGTGTAGGTCTGGAATGCGGGCCAGATGCTCGACATGCCGCCGACCAGTTGGACCCAGTTGCGGTCGCCGGCGTAGCCCGCTTCCAGCGCGTCGAGGACGCGTTTGTCGCCGGAGCCGGCATAGTAGGCGGCCATGCCGCGCCCGAGCAGCCCGCTGGCCCAGATGGGCCAGCCGCCATCGCACGTGACCGCCTTCGCGTCATCGGGGTTGTTCTTGTTGAGCCACCAGAGGAACAGGATACCGTTGGGGTTCATGTTTGTGACGACCACGTCGAAACGCCGCTTCGCCTGCTCGATGAGCGCGTCGTCGTGCAGGGCGTAGCCGAGGCGTGCCAGGCCGTCGAACCAGTAGCCGCCGCCCTCATAGGGCCATGCCCCTCGTGGCCAGTTGAGGCGCTCGCCGGTCATCTTGTGCTCGGCCGCCCATGCCCGCTTGAACTCCACGTGGACCTCGTCCATGTGCCCGGTGTAGCCGTCTCGTGCGGCGAGACACCAGTCGCGGAGCCAGCCCGCTGGCTCGACGGCCCCGGGCGGAAGTGCAATGAGCGCCGGGCGCGTCGGCGGTTCGAAGGGGCGCCCATAGTTCACCCTCTTCGGCCCGGCCGCCGGAGGCTCTGCGGTCGAAAGCAGTGCCGTGGCACACAGCACGGCCGCAAAGGCCGACGCTTCAAGAAGGCTTCCGTAGATGCTCTCCATCGTTGTCCTCACCAAAGGGAGGCTACTGCACGGCTACTCTGAGTTGCGATCATATGCCAGGCGTGGCGTTGCGATCAAGCGGCGCTTGCACGGCGCAGAGGAACTGCACATGAATGCGCAGGCGTGCCCGGCCCCGCCGGCAAGCCAGTCAAGGTGCGGATGTGCCTCAACGAGCTCGAGCCAGGCTCCTTCGGCGTCTACGCCAACGGCGCCGCACTGACCGGGGTGGACTACGAAGTCACGCCGTTGACGGACGCCGCTGGCAAGACCCTCAAGGCGACCATCGAGCGGCGAACGGCCGAATACGCGCTGCTGGATGGCGCTTGGACGCCGAGGCAATGAAGGCGCTGGACGCCGTCCTCGAGGAGGCCAGGACCAGCCGAGCCAAAGGAGGCGGCGAGAACAAGGAGGCCGGGTTCTACGATTCGGTGGATGACTCGGCGAAGCTCATCCGGTGGCGGAACGTCCTGCTCGACCGCCTCGCCGCAGCCGCCAAGTGAGTGGACCGCTCTCAGGAAAGGAGTAAAGGATGTCGTTCGCAACGAAGGTTGGGTTGTGCTCTGTGCTCTCGGTCGCCCTACGTGATGGTCAAGGCATCCGGCTGAGCCGACGGGGCGGATTCGTTCGAGGTCGCGGCGGAGAAGTCCTTCAAGCTGGCCGACCTGAAGACCTTCAAGCCGGCCGACACCAGAGACTTCGGCGCCGCGGTCAACGGCAGGACCATTGCCTTGGTCAAGGTCGGCTTCAAGTCGGCCCTGAAATCGCTCAAGCTGGAGGTGGTGGTCGAGAACAACTCCGGCTCGCTGCCGTACCTGTCGCCGGGCAAGAACGTGGTGAAGGTGACAGTGGCCGACCCCGCGGCACTGGCGGACAACCGCCTGGTGGTCACATTTGCCTACGCCCCGGGCTTCCGCACCTGCTCGCTGGAGCAATTGTGCAAGGAGGGCAAGCGCATCGCCGCCCAAGTGAACGCCGAATGGGCGACCGCGCCCACGGTCGTGCAGAAGACCTTCGCCGCGAAGGACCTGCCCGCGCAGTTCGAGATTGACGTGCCCACGCCCAAGGGCAAGTTCCCTGTCTATCCCAAGATGATCTTCGTCCGCCGCGAAGTGGTCTCGCCCAATGCCAAGCCGCTGCCGCTGCCGGAGGGCGCGCAGGAGCCCAAGGTCGGCCCGGACGACGAGCTGAAAGCCCTGCCCAACCCCTTCCTGGTTGGGACGCGCACCGGGAAACAGAACATCGCGCTGGAGTGACCCGTTGTGAACGTCGGTCGAGAAGCGCGGCAGGTTCTCGGCACCGCATGCCCTACTTGCCTGTCTCCCGTTTCGGGTACTCGGCGAGCCGGAGGTTGCGGAACGAGAGGTCGGTGGTGGGGTCGTGGCCCTGGAGGCTGATGATGCCCGCATCGAGG
Organism: Planctomycetota bacterium; assembly: GCA_016872855.1. Taxonomy (GTDB): domain Bacteria; phylum Planctomycetota; class PUPC01; order DSUN01; family DSUN01; genus DSUN01. Next base: position 8,607 of record VGYV01000102.1, on the reverse strand, counting down.
CGGCAGCCCTGCCGCGGGTTATCGTTTGGCGGGCGGGGGTCAGTCCAGTCGCTCACCTGATAGCCGTTCACCCACACGGCCATGTGGCGGCCGTTGGCGACGATGGTCTTGGTGAACCACTCGCCGTCGCTCGGGACTACTTTCCGGGCGGGCTGCTGGCCATAGATGCCGCCAGTGCCGAAATCCACGGGCTTCGTGCGGTCCTCACCCTGCCACTGGTTGCGGATCTGCGACTCGTAGCCGGTCCAGAACTGCCCAGGGATGCCCCGGAAGAACACGCCGCTGTTCAGGTGCTTGCCATTCGAGATGATGTCGAGCTGGAAGCAGAAGTCGGCCCACTTGCCCTCCGTCTGGATGTCGCCGTTGCCGTCCTTCACGTTCAGCTCGCCCGCCGGCGTCACGCTGTAGACCGACTTGTGGCCGGGGAGCACCTTCCAGCCGCTGAGGTCCTTGCCGTTGAAGATGGGCTTCAGGCCGAGCGGCTTGAGGGCGACGCTGCGGAATTCCACCTTCCTCTGCGGCGCGCCCCGCTGGAAGCCGATGACGCCGCGCCCGTACTTCGGGTTGCGGGTGTCCACCAACTGCTTGCCGTCGAGGACGACCGTGAGGTGGTCCCCCTCGGCCGTGATGACCGCGCTCTGCCAGTCGTTCGGCTTGCGCGCGCCCGGCGGGGCAGCGGCCACGTGCTCGATGCTGCCCGTCGGCTCGCCTCTCATGTGGTCGCCTATCTGCATCTCGTATCCCGTCTCGTAGGGCTTCGGGCCTTTGGCGGCGCGGAAGCAGATCCCACTGTTGCCGCCGTCGCCGACCCGGAACTCCACCTTGAGCGTGAAGTTTGCGAACTCCGTGTTCGTGAGGATCCAGCCCTCGCCCTCGTTGCTCGTGAGCGCGCCATCGGCCACCGCCCACTTGGCGCCCCCAACCACCTCCCATCCAAACGTCGTGGTGCCGTCGAAGAGGAGAATCCAGCCGTCCGCAATCTCCTCCTTGGACAGCGAGTTTATCTCGCCCGCCGCCTGCTGGCCTGCAAACGCCAGAGCTGCCGCCAGAAATGCCCACGCGCACGTTTGCCCACGTCGCATCGCTCGATCTCCTTGCTCTCCGGATACCTCAGACCGACTAAATGGGTTTCAGCGATTCGGAGCAATGGACTTGGTTTGGAGTGCGGCCTTCAGGCCGTGGGAGCCCTGATACGGGCTGAAGCCCGCACTCCAAACAGGTGCCTTGAGAGATGCAACCAACTTGGATGCTCCGAATCGCTGAAACCCATTTAGGTACGGGCAGGATTCTATCACCTGGGCCAGACTAAGGCAAGCACGGCAGGAGTGTTTGACAGCCGCTGGGTGACCGGGTATTCGTCGAGCAGGCGCTCGACCGCGGCACCCTCATTCTGAGTCGCACTGCAAACATCGGCGCGCTCCCTTCCCCCTGTCGGAAAGGGGTCAACCCTGATGCCTGGGTGCATTCCGCAAGCGGTCAATACCCATCCGCCGCTGTCTCGCCGACGAAGCGTTCCACGTTTCGCCAGCGCGTTTCGCTCTGCCGGTAGTGCGCTCGCTCGAACAACGGGCAGTGCTTAACGGCCACTAGGTCCTGAAGGTAGAACCGCCCGTTTTCGCAAGTCACTCGCACACCAGCACTTACAGCGCAAGTGCCAATGCGCCAAACACTTGCGGGTGTGAGAAGCAGCTTGATGCAACACGGTCTTGTTGCATCATGTTGCAGATTTTGGTCACAGTTTAGTCACACCCTTCCTGACGATCCCGCTTGACCGCATCACGGGAGCCCGAGCTTCGCCAGCAGTGCCGCCCTTCCCTTCTCGTAGTTCGGGCTGCCTTGCGCTCGGTTGCTTTCGCCGCAGGTGTCCCACCACACCGACGGGCAGACGCACGCCTCGTCCCTGCGGCAGACATCCTGGGTCGTGGGAATGCGCTCCAGGATCAGGCGGAAGAGGTCTCTGGCCTTCATCGTGCTGCCGAAGTGGAGGCCCAGCTTCTGGAGCAAGTCCAGGTCGCGCTTCTCGTTCGATAGGCCGCACGAGCCCAGTATGTGTACGCAGGCGTTGAGCTTGGGCACGCGCTTCGGGCAAGGGGCGCACATCATCCAGTCCGCCCCGCGGGCCATGCGGATCAGGAGGTCGGGCTTCCTGTTCAGGACCAGCTCCAGAAGCTCCGGCAGGTTGTCCTCCGGGTAGGGCGGCCGTGTGCCTCCGCCGTACTGGCACACAGCACACATCAGGATATGCGGACGGACCGGGACCACCTCGGCTGCGTAGAGCGCCGCCAGGGACTCCCTCTTCTCCCTTGCCATCTCCTCTTGGGTCCTCGGCGGGATGAGGGCATCAATCCCCCTTTCGTGCGCCTTCTCGTAGGCGCCGCTGGCGGCTCTTGGACAGCCCTCCCAGCCCGCCCCGGTCACGGTGTCGTAGCCGCAGATGCCCCGCACGCTGGCCACCCTCTTGAGGAGCGTCAGGAAGAGCGCCCTTGCCGGCAGCGTGCTGCCGGGGGCCAGGGCGAGGAGGTGCAGAATGTCGAGGTCGCGCTTGCGGTTGTAATCGGCCCCTTCCGGCGAATCGTCGGCGGTGCCGGGGTCCTGGTAGAGATAGACGTCGCCGACGTTGCACACCAGCGTGATCGGCATGTCTGGGTATTCGCGCATGGCCTGGCGGACCCGTCTGAGCTTCTCGCTCTGGCCCTTAGGCTGCTCCTCGCCTGGGTGGCGGACGACGCACAGGAGCTGATAGGGTCGGAGCACAGTGGGTGTCTCGAACTCCGCTAGTCCCACTGTCAGATTCCTTCTACTGGATGCTCCCTGGTTTCCCCCAGCCATGCCGCCAACCTACTGCCACGGCCCGGCAGAGTCAAGTGGGCGGTTCTCTTGGGCCGTCGGCAGTGCCCTCCCAGAGTTCCCCTTGGGTCCAGCGCTCCTATAGCTCCCGGCCCTCGCGGTACGGCGGGCGGACGGACAAGGATGAGAGGGCAGCGGGGGGGCTTGGATACCGGGAGTGTTCCCGGCGCATCGGGCACTACACGACGTGGCGATGATGGGGTGCAGGCGCCAGGAGGAAGAATGTCGTAATTCCCTCTTGACAAGGTACGAAACGTGACGTATAATGCGGGCAAGCGAGGAGGAAGCGTGCAGCTCCGTTCAGGCGCACAGGGAGACCAAGAATGCCTAAACGGGCATCCCCTCACCCGACCGAAGCCGAACTCGAGATCCTCAACGTCCTCTGGCGGCGAGGCCCCTCGACGGTCCGCGAGGTGCATGACGAGCTCCAGGTAGACCGCTCGACCAGCCTGACAACCACCCTCAAGCTCCTCCAGGTGATGACCCAGAAGGGGCTGACGGTCCGCGAGAGCGACGCGTATCCGCACCGCTACAGCCCCGCCGTGCCGCAGGAGCGGACGCAGGCCGGCCTGGTGCAGGACCTGGTGCGGCGGGCGTTTGGCGGCTCGGTCGAGAATCTCGTGATGCGGGCGGTCCGCGAGAGCGACCTCAGCGGCGAGGAACTGGACGAGATCCAGAAGCTCCTCCGCGCGGCACGCAAGGAGAAACGGAGGGTCTAGCCATGGACAGCCTGAACGCAATCGTGGGAAGCGACGTGGCCTACCGGCTGGGCTGGGCCGTGCTGCACACGGTCTGGGGTGCTGCGGCCATCGCCCTCCTCTGGGGAGCGGCCACGGCCGCCCTTCGCCGGCGCTCGGCGAACGCCCGCTACTTGGCTGGGTGCGTCGCGATGGCCATGATGGCGGCCTTCCCGATGACCGCGTTCCTTCGGACCCACGCGCCGGAGAGGCCCCACCAGGCGACGGTCGATCTGCCCGCCATCGCGTTCGTGATAGAGCCCCTTGGCGGAGCGATCGGTCCTGGTACGCTCGGCGACCATCCCCCGGGTCCGCTCCCTCCGCCTCGTGCGAGAATGTCCTGGCTAGCCGTGGCCTCCCGCGCCTTGGAGCCTGCTGTGCCCTGGGTCGCGCTGGCGTGGATGGCTGGCGTGCTCGTCCTGTCCGTGCGGCAGGCCGGCGGATGGATCGGAGCCAGACGCCTCACACGGCGGGGCACCCGCGCGGCAGCCGCAGGGTTGACTGAGGCGCTGGCCCGACTCGCAAAGCGCCTGCGGGTCACACGGCCCGTCAGGCTGTTGGAGTCGGCCCTCGTCAAGGTCCCGACGGTGATCGGGTGGCTGCAACCGGTGATCCTGACACCTGTCGGCTTCGCGGCGGGGCTTTCGGCCGAGCAGGTCGAGGCTCTCCTCGCCCACGAACTGGCCCACATCCGCCGCGGCGACTACCTCGTGAACCTGCTCCAGTCGCTGGTCGAGACTCTCCTCTTCTACCATCCCGCCGTCTGGCTCGTCTCGCGGCGCGTGCGGATCGAGCGGGAGAACTGCTGCGATGATCTGGTCGTGGCCTGCGGGGGCGAGCCGGCCGCCTATGCGGACGCTCTGGCCCGCGTGGCGGAGCGGGCCGTGGGGGGCCGCCCGCGGCTGGCCGCCGCGGCCCTGGGGGCGGCGAACAGGCCGTCGGAGCTCCGCGTGCGGGTTGCGCGCCTCCTCGGACGGGGCGCGGAGCCCAAGGCGCACGGGGGCCGAGCGTGGCCATTGGCGCTGGCTCTGATCCTCGTCCTCGCCGCGGTCTCCTACGTGAACTGCCGGTCCCCCGAGTCACCCGCGCCGGCAGACATGGCGGCTTCCGGAAGACCGGTTCTCTTAGCCGCCGATGCGAGGAGAGCCAAGGCCGAAGACGACATCAGAGAGGCTGTCTTCCGGCATAAGTTGTCGGGCCGCTTCGACTTCGTCCATTTCCTTTCGGTCGGGAAAGATGGTGGTGACCCTACGGACGAGTTCATGAAGCGTCTTGCCGACCTCGGGCCAAACGTGAAGAAGGTGTCACAGTCCACGTGGGTGATGGATACTGTCAGAAACAAGGAGACCGATGCGGAATGGGTGAGGCCCCGTATCAAAGACAAGGAGACCGGTGAGCGCGGGAGGATTCTCCGAGTCACGGAGATCAAATGGGTGAGCGATACCGAGGCCGAGGCGGAGGGCAGTTGCGAAGAGGCGGTGGAAATCTATTCAGCCAATACGTACTACCTGAAGAGGGAGGCGGACAGATGGGTGGTCACAAAGGAGGCATTTCGCCAAAGCTCCTGAGGCGTTCGCCCTCCGGGCGAAGCGTCTCCGCCTCGGCGTTTGGGCGCTTCAGTGCCTGACGCCCGTTGGGGTTGAGAGAGACAGAGGAGTCGACCATGGGCAGTCTGGACGCGATCATAGGAAGCGACGTGGCCTACCGGCTGGGCTGGGCCGTGCTGCACACGGTCTGGGGTGCCGCAGCCATCGCCCTCCTCTGGGGAGCGGCCACGGCCGCCCTTCGCCGGCGCTCGGCGAACGCCCGCTATGTGGCCGGCTGCGCCGCCATGGCGATGATGGCGGCGTTCCCTGTGGCCGCCTTCCTCCTGGTCCGCGCACCGGAGAAACCATGGCGGGCCGCCGAGGCCCATGGGCTCCGCCTCGCAGTGCCGGAGCGGGCGGCTGGCTCACCTGCCGCCGTGTCCGGAACGGTGTCCGCCGGCGCAGCGTTCCAGCCCGGTGATCTCCCCGAACAACCCCCGGAGCCGCTGCCTCCGCGTCGTGCGCGGGACTCCTGGCTGGCCGCGGCTTCGCGGGCCGTGGAGCCTGCGGTGCCCTGGATTGCGTTGGGGTGGATGGCTGGCGTTCTCGTCCTGTCCGTGCGGCAGGCCGGCGGGTGGGTCGGAGCGAGACGCCTCACGCGTCGGGGCACCTGCGCGGCAGCCGCCGAGCTGGCCGACGCGGTGGCCCGGCTCGCCGCGCGCCTGCGCGTCACGCGTCCTGTCAGGCTGTTGGAGTCGGCTCTGGTCAGGGTCCCGACCATGATCGGGTGGCTGCGGCCGGTGATCCTGACGCCCGTGGGCTTCGCGGCAGGGCTCCCGGTCGAGCAGGTCGAGGCGCTCCTCGCCCACGAGCTGGCCCACATCCGCCGCCGCGACTACCTCGTGAACCTGCTCCAGTCGCTGGTCGAGACCCTGCTCTTCTACCATCCCGCCGTCTGGCTCGTCTCGCGGCGCGTCCGCGTCGAGCGAGAGAACTGCTGCGACGACCTGGTCGTCGCCTGCGGAGGCGAGCGGATGGCGTATGCTGAGGCGCTGGCCGGGGCGGCGGCGCGGGCCGTGGGGGGCCGCCCGCGGCTGGCCGCGGCGGCCCTGGGGGCGGCGGGCGGGCCCTCAGAACTCCGCCGGAGGATCGCGCGCCTCCTGGGACAAGGCGCGGACGCGAGGGCTCGCCTGGGCCGAGCGTGGCCATTGGCGGTGGCCCTGATCCTCGCCCTCGCCGCGACCTCCTACGTGAGCTGCCGATCCCCCGAAGGCCCTGCGCCGGGAGCCGACGCCGCAAAGGACGGCGCCGCGCTCGCGCCGCAGCCGGGCTGGAGCGAATGGGACGCATTGAGGCTCGACCTGGAGGTGCTTGCGGTGCCGGGCGGCGATCTTCAGCGGACGCAGCTCAAGCTGACAGCCACCAACACGCGGCCCAACGACCTCGTCCTCGACCGCGAGCTGGTTGCCGGCTTCGACCTGTCGTTCCTCACGGGCCTGGAGGATCCGGTCTTCTACCGCGAGGGGAGGAATGTGTCCTGCGAGGTGGTCGAGAAGCTCCCGAAGCCGAGGCCCGAGGAAGCGGCAACGCGGTTCGTGAGCCTCAAGCCCGGCCAGTCGCTGTCGAGGGTCCTCGACCTCTCGAAACCCATCCAGTGCGTGGAACAGGGCCACGCGAGCGATTATGAGCACCGACACGCGGGGCACTACTCCGAGTCGATGATTCGGTTCACGGTCCCCTCGGCGGCCAAGGAGCTCCGCGTGGAGGTCTGGTACAAGAGGGGCCTGCGGTTGATGGCGGCCACTCAGTTCGCGGAATGGCACGGACGGGGCTTCGGCGATCTCAGCTTGTGGGTCGGGCGCGCCAGGTCCAACGCCGTGGTCATCCAAGGGAGGGGCAGCGGATTGGCGCCGGGCACCCGCCGAAGGCAGGAAGCCAAGGAGCTATCCCAGCCCATCGTTCAGTTGTGGGATGGCGGGAATGTGTTCATACAACCCAGGATGACCCTGATTCTGGCCCTGTGGGCAGACGGGAAGGTGGTTTCGCGTGTGGATGAGAAGGGCAGGTGCAAGCTACACTTCGCCATTCCGGTTGACCTTCCAGGAACGAAGCTCATGGTTGGCCGCATTGACCCGAAGCGTTTGTCGGGCATCATGTCCGCGATTTCGCGTGCAGGCTTCTTCGAGACAGACGAGCACTCAGGATTCGTCAGGCCCGATGGTGCCAACGTCTTCCTGTTCGCACGCGATGCCGCAAGGACAAACGAGATCCACCACGAAGCGGTTGACGACACGAAGACGCATGCGGAGATGAAAACGCCTGAGGCCAGGCAATTTGGGAAGATGTGGGACTCTGTGATGGACACGCTTCGGGCAATCCAGCCCCGAGACTGGCGTCCCGTTCGCCCCGAGGACAAGGTCGTTACGGAGATCCCTTGGAAGCAATCAGGGAACAAGTAGTCTCCCAGGAGCGTCGAAAAGAGTGAGGGTCCGTGGTGCGGCTCTAGCCCGTACCCTCACCGTCGCGGGCGTCACAGCGTGGCCTTCGTGGGTGCCTCGAAGGGGACCCCAATCCGGGTTGGGCCACCGGGAGAACTGCTCCACACACCGTTCGGAGGTGGCAAGAATGAAGGCAATAGCGTTATTCGCGTCGCTGGTCTGTGTGGCGTCACTCGCCGCGGAGGCTGAAATGCCGGTGACGACGGTGACCCCCGACAATGCAAACCAGCAAGAAGTTGCGTTCTCGGTGACCATCGAACCGCAGCAACCGGGCGGGTACAGTCGCGTGTGGCTCGAGGTTAGCCCGAGGACAGCGAAGTACGGGAAGGTCGGGCAGCCCGGACTCTATCTCTACCGTGGCACTACGTGGATTGGCCACGTCGCCCTGTACTCGGTAGAGGAGAAGAAGGGCAAGCAAAGGACCTTCTGGTGCGACCTCGCGCAGGACCGCGTTGCCGGATCAACAATCTCCGTCCCGTGCTACCCCGTAAAGCCAACTGATGATGTTGAGCTCTGTGCGCAGTCTATGCAATACACGCTGAAGCTGAAGGACTTCATGAAGAGAGGGGGATCTCCAACGAAGGCCGACGCACGCGATGGCAGATAGCCACGGCCTGCCGGTGTCGGCGGAAGGTAGAGGGTGACCCGACGGAAGCTCGGGGCCTCGGCCGCCCCTGCCTCGGCCTTCGGGCGCCCCTGCTTCGCGGCGTCCTCCACGGGCTTCAGTACGCCTGCGAGCAGGTCGGCTCCTTCATAGGCGAGGGTCATCGGCGCGGCAGCCGACCGCTCCCCCTCGAACACGCGGAAGGTCACGGGCCAGCAGACCACTTGCACAAGGCCGCGGTCGGCGTGGACGCTCACGCGAGGGTCGTCGGAGCTGAGCTTGCCGCGTTCGAGCGCGAAACGCAGGTCGCCGGGCGCCAGCACGTGCTTGCCGTCGTGCAGTTCCACCTTTGCCGTGGACCGGCGGCTGACGCCGGGCACCACGGGCGGCCCCTC
>VGYV01000101.1 GCA_016872855.1 Planctomycetota bacterium | reverse complement strand
GAACGAGGTCCGAAAGTCCAGGAATGTCATCCTCTTCGTGGACGAGTTGCACACCCTCGTCGGCGCCGGCGGGGCCGAGGGCGCGATTGACGCCTCGAACGTCCTCAAGCCGGCCCTCGCCCGCGGCGAAATGCAGTGCATCGGCGCCACCACGCTCGACGAGTACCGCAAGTACATCGAAAAGGACAGCGCCCTCGAGCGTCGCTTCCAGTCGATCATGGTGGACCCCCCGAGCAAGGATGAGTCACTCGAGATCCTCAAGGGCCTCCGCGACCGCTACGAGGCCCACCACCGCGTCCGCTACGCTGACCCCGCCCTCTTGCTCGCCGTCGAGCTCTCGAGCCGCTACATCACCGGCCGCTACCTGCCCGACAAGGCGATTGACGTGATGGACGAGGCGGGCGCCCGCGTGCGCATGGCCGCCACGACGAAGCCGCCCGACCTCAAGGACCTCGAGGCCGAGATCGAGCGGCTGAACCAGGAGAAGGAGAGCGCCGTGGCGGGCCAGGACTTCGAGCGCGCCGCCGCCCTCCGCGACAAGGCGCAGAAGCTCCGCGCCAAGTGCCAGGCCACCCTCAAGGAGTGGCGCGACCAGGCCAAGGAGGCCGAGGGCGTGGTCACCGAGGAGACCATCGCCGAGGTCGTCTCCTCCATGACCGGCGTGCCCCTCACCCGGCTCGAAAGCGAGGAGACACAGCGGCTCCTCCGCATGGAACAGGAGCTCCACAAGCGCGTGGTCAGCCAGGACGAGGCCATCCGCGCCATCGCAAAGGCCGTCCGCCGCTCACGCTCCGGCCTCAAGGACCCCCGCCGACCCATCGGCTGCTTCATCTTCCTCGGCCCCACAGGCGTCGGAAAGACACTCCTCGCCCGCGCCCTCGCCGAGTTCATGTTCGGCGAGGAGGACGCACTCGTCCAGATCGACATGTCCGAGTACATGGAGAAGCACAACGTCTCCCGCCTCATCGGCGCCCCGCCCGGCTACGTCGGCTACGAGGAGGGCGGCCAGCTCACCGAGCGCATCCGCCGCCGCCCCTACGCCGTCGTCCTCCTCGACGAGATCGAGAAGGCCCACCCTGACGTGTTCAACATGCTCCTCCAGATCATGGAGGAGGGCCGCCTCACCGACAGCTTCGGGCGCCACGTGGACTTCAAGAACGTGATCCTGATCATGACCTCGAACATCGGCGCCGAGGTGATCAAGAACCAGGGCGCGCTGGGCTTCGTGAAGTCCACCGGCGATGAGACCTACCAGGACATGAAGCGGCGCCTGATGGGCAACGTCGAGCGCCACTTCCGGCCCGAATTCCTCAACCGCCTCGACGACACGATCGTCCTGCGCCACCTCACCCGCGGCGACCTCCAGCACATCGTGGACATCGAGTTCGCGCGCGTGGCCAAGCGCCTGGCCGACCGCGGCGTCCACGTCGCCCTCTCGCCCGAGGCCAAGGAGTTCCTCATCCAGAAGGGCTACAGCCCCGAGTTCGGCGCCCGGCCCCTCAAGCGGGCACTCGAAAACCACATCGAAGACCCCCTCGCTGAGGAACTCCTCCGCGCCGAGTTCAAGGAGGGTGCCCACGTCACCATCCGCGTCCGGGACGACCATTTGTTCTTCGAGACCGAGAAGCCCAAGCCGACGAAGGAAGTAGAGCCTGCGGGCGCCGCCTCCTCGTGACCCCATCGCCCGCAAGGAAGGCCAGCCGTGGACCCGACGACCCAGGCTCTGTGCGACATGCTCGGCCGTGGCGACCCAGAGCTGCGGGCCGCCGCTGCCCGGGTCCTCGCCGAGCTTGCGCCGGGCGAGCGCCCCGTCCTCGACGCCTTGGGCACCGTGCTGGCAAGCGGCGCCGCGCCAGCGGCGCGCTACGCCCTCCAGGCCCTCGCCGCCAGCACGTCACCCGAGGCCATCGAGCGGCTGCTTCCAGCACTGGCAGGGCCAACGGACCTGCGGCAGCCGGCCGCCGACGCCATCGCCCGCCTCGGCAGCGCCGCCCTGCCCTACCTGAAGACGGCCATTCTGCATGCCGAGCTGCCCGTCCGCACGGGGGCCGCCACGGTGCTGGCCCGCATCGGCAGCAAGGCGGCCCACGAGGCCCTTCTTCGGGCTCTCGCCGCCGGCGACCTCGCCCTCTCCAAGCACGTGTGCGTCGAACTCGAACGCGCCATTCTGGCGATGGACGCCAAGGGCCGTGAGGCCCTTGCCAGCATGGTCCACAAGTACCTGGAGCACAAGCGCGTCGCCGCCTGCGAGACGGCGGCGGCCTCCGGCCTCATCCTCCTCGGCTTCCTCAAGGTGCCCAAGAGCAGGGCAACGCTCCTGGCCTTCGCACGGCCCAAACAGCCCCCCGAGCTGCGCCACCGAGCACTCGTCGCCCTCCGCGGCGTCGCCTCCGAGCTGACGCAGGCCGACTTGGCAGCCCTGGCCAGGTACATCGAGGAGGACGACCTGGCGAACGTCGTAGTCCCGGCGATCGAGCTGCTGCGTCCGCTCCCCGTGCCCGCCGCGGCCGCCGGGCGCCTCGTGGCCCTCGTCGCCAGCCCCCATCAGGCCGTGCGCGACTTCGCCATCTACAAGATGGGCAGGCTCGATACCCCCGAAGCGGCGAAGACTCTCGTCGAGCAACTCGATGCTCCCCAGCCCGGCCTCCGCGACCTTGCCCTGGCCTCCCTTCAGCGCAACCCCGCGGCGGTCCCCCTCCTCCTCAAGCGCCTGCGCGCCGAGGCCGACCCGGCCCGCTTCTGGACGCTCGTGCGCGTCCTCGAGCCCCACGCGGCCGCCATCCCAGCCGCTCAGGCCAGCGCGCTGACCCGCACGCTCATCGAGCAGACGGAGAAGGGGGACAAGCGCGCCGACGCCCTCTGCTACCTCCTGCGTCGGGCCGCGCCCGAGCCCCTCGGCGGCGCCTTGCTCAAGCGGGCAGTCGCGCTGAAAGAGAAGGGGGCGTTTGCGGACGCTGACCGCATGTTGACGGCCCTCGTCCGCAACGGGGCCGCCTCCGCCGAGGCCACCTACCAGAGCGCCGTGGCCGCCCTCAAGCTCTCCCCCAAGGGCATCAGCCGCCACGAGCGCCACGCCGACCCCTGCCTGGACCGCATCGGCCTTCTCATCGGGCAGCCTGACTTCGGCCTTGCCAAGCGCCTGTGCGCGGAGAAGTGCCTGGGGCCGGGTGAGTTGTTCTACGTGGGCTTCCACTTCGCCGAGCAGTTGGGCGAGCGGCGGGAGTTCGGCGGACTGCTCCTGAGCCACGTCGTCGGCCTCGGCCCTCGCACGGCCCTCGCGGCCAGCGCACGCAACAAGCTCCGCCTCGAGGCATTCCCGCCCCAATTGTGGGACTCAGCCAAGCTTTCTGCTGGAGAGAAGACGGCCAGAACTAGAAGCCGCAGATGAGCAGCGCCACCCAGCTATCGGGCCGCTCCCGATAGATCTTCAGGTCGGCCACCATCGCGGGGCGCGTCTTCGCCAGACGCTGGTTGATCAGCGTCAACAGGTCCTCACGGCTCCCCGCCTCCACCGACATCGCCTTGAACGTCGGCCGCCCACCCTCCGACCGCTGCACCTCCGCGATGATCCGGTTCAGCGTGTCCAGACGCTCCGTATACTTGTATCGGTACTGCTCGAACTTGTTGGAGAACGACGTCGGGCTGAAAATCTCCTCCAGCGGCTCATCCTCCTCCCGCAGGTCCTCCGACAAGCGGTTCCTCAGTTCCTCCTGGACCCGCATCAGGGCGTTGAGCAACTCCTGCTTATCCACGTCTTGCCGCTTCCCTTTGGCGGTGTGGGGACGCTCGCTCGACACCTCCCCCATTCTACCCAAACCCCGCCCCAAGTCAAGGCGAAGCCATCGCCAGCCATTGACTCCGAGACCCGTCCGCGATATGCTGGCCTCGAACCATCAGACTCTTTCCCCGTGACTGGTGCGTGTTCTTGCGCACGTGTTCCGCGGGGCAAGACCCAGGTTGGGCACACCCCATTGAATCGAGCGGTCCTGCGCTCGGTTCCATAAGTCCTGGATTCCTGGTAGGTTGCATCCAGGGGACACCGGAGAAGAAGAAAACAAACCCAGGCAGCCTGGCTTTGTTTTCAAGTGTGCCCAACCTGGGTCTTGCCCCTTTGGTTGCGGCCACAGGCCGCGCTAGGAGGAACGATGCGATGACGAGAGACGAGGCGCTGGCGCTGCTGCACGAGCACGCGAGGGCCGAGAACCTGCGGAAGCACTGCCTGGCCGCCGAGGCCATTCTCCGCGCCCTGGCCCGACGCCTGGGCGAGGATGAGGCGCTCTGGGGCATCGTGGGACTTGTCCACGACCTCGACTTTGAGACGACCGCCACGGCCCCCGCCGAGCACACGAAGGCCACGGTGGCCCTCCTGCGCGAGAAGGGCCTGTCGGATGCCACGCTCCAGGCCATCCGCGAGCACAATGCCGAAGCCCTCGGCATCCCGCGCGAGTCGCGCCTCGGCATCGCCCTGGCCTGTGGCGAGACCGTTACCGGCCTCATCGTCGCCACCGCACTGGTCATGCCCGACAAGAAGCTCGCAAGCGTCCAGGCCAACTCGGTCCTCAAGCGGATGAAGAAGAAGGACTTCGCCCGCAACGTCAGCCGCGAGGTCATTGCCGAGTGCGAGCGTCTGAGGATTCCGCTCGAGGAGTTCGTCCAGCTCTCCCTGGCCGCCATGCAAGGCGTTGCGGGCGACCTGGGATTGTAGATCTCCGATTCCCGATTGCCGATTTCAGATCGAGCACAGAACAGATGAGACCATCGTGGCTTCCCTCCATCGCGTTCGCTCTCCTCCTGGCCCGGGCCGCGGCCGGGCCGTCGGAGGACTACGTGGATGCCCAGCTCCGAGTGGTGAAGGGGCTGGAGGAGCAAGTGCCAAGCCTTGCCCGGATCGCCGACGAGGCGGCCAGGAAGCTCATCGCCGGCGGCAAGCCGTACCTCGCCGGCGAATACGGCATGGTCATGGAACTCCACGTGCGGGCCGGCGGCCTGTGCGCCACCCGCCTCTATCATTGGCCGAAGACGCAACTGAGCGCCAACGACATCGTGTTGGTCAGCGACTATGGCGCGAGAACACACCCTGGCCTCGTGAGGGCGGCGGAGTTGGGGTTGTGGAATGAGCTTGACAAGTCCGGCGCCTTGTTCCTCGTCTTCACGTCAGAGGAGACACCCTCCCTCGAGCAATTGCCCGCAACCGGCCGAGCCATCCTCCTGAAGCTCCCCGCTGATAGCCGCGTTATTCGCGCGCCGTCGGGCGAGCTACTCCTCAAGGCGGCATCGCCGGCCATCGCCATCGCCCAATGGGCCTTCGTGGCCGAGCTGATCGGCGCGTGCCGGCGGCAGGGGAAGCAGCTCGCTGTCTACCTGAGCATCCACCTCGATGAGGGGCGGAAGCGCTTCGAGCGGACGAAGGGGCTGGTCTTCGAGCCCGACCTCAAGCCCGAGCCAGCGCGCGCGGGGCAATTCGCCAAGGAGTTCCTTGGCCACGTGCGGACGGCCCTGGAGGCCGTTCGCAAGGACGAGGCGGCGAACAAGCTGGGCGCCCGCACGATCTTCCTCACCTCGCTCGGCCCGGGCGCCGAGCAGGCGAGGGACCCGTTGCACCTATACGTGAACCCCCACTGGCCGCTGAGCGACGGCTGCCTGGACCTCCCTGGCTACGAGGTGAAGGCCTGCCCACTCTCAGGCATCATGGGCATCACTGTCTACCACGCGATCTGCGCGGAGGCAGTTGCGGGCAAGTGACGCCGCTTGCGCGGGCCGCGGGCTTCTGCTAGAATACCGGCCATAGGCTGCTACTCGCCGTTGAGTTCACTCTAGGACAGGAAGGATGTGCTATGAGCATGACGTATCCTGCACAGCGCGTGGGCATTCTCGTGGACGTCCAGAACATGTTCTACTCCGCCTACGACTGCTTTCGGGGCCGCCTGAACTACAAACGGCTGCTGGACACGGCGATGGGGAATCGCCAGGTGGTGCGCGCCATCGCCTATGCGATGCGCGACGGGAATAACCAGGCGTCCTTCTTCACCATGCTCCGCGAGGTCGGCTTCGAACTGCGGACGAAGGAGCCGCGCGTCCGACCCGACGGCACGCGCAAGGGAGGCTGGGACATCGGGATCGCGGTCGAGGCCCTGATGCTGGCCCCGAAGCTCGACGTGCTGGTGCTGGTGAGCGGCGACGGCGATTTCGTGGAACTGGTCCTGGCGCTCCGGGCGCTCGGCATCAAGGTCGAGGTCTACGCCTTCGAGCGCAGCGTCGGCCGCGAGTTGCGCGAGGCCGCCGACCTCTTCGTCCCCATCGGCGAGGAAATGATCTTCCGCGACGGGCGCTTCGAGGGCGAGGAGGCGGCGCCCGCCGTCGAGGTGCCTCCTCCGCCGCCCATCCGCCGCCCCGCCCCCGCGCGCGTCAGCAGCTTCGGCGCTGGCATCCTCGACGAGGGACAGGACGCGTGAGGGGGCATCCCCGACAACTTGCTGGATTTCCGCAAGGGAGAGGGACATGGCGTCCGGGCTACTTCTCGCCGCCCTTCTCGGCGCCTTTTCCCTTGGCGGCCTCATCGGCGCGGAGAACTTGTAGGACGTCGCCCTTCTCGATGTGCTTCGCCGCCACGGTGCCGGCGGGCAGCTCGAGCGTGCTGTGCGCCTTGCGGCACGAGCTGTTGAGCGTGCCGGGCTTCACGTTCTTGTCAATCCCCACCACGCGCATGTCGCGGTCGAGGAACACCACATCGAGGGCGAACTTCATGCCCACCATGTGGATGGCGAAGCAGGGGGTTAGGAGCATCCCCTCACCGGGCAAGATGCTGGTGCGACCCAGGAAGCCCTTGCGGCGCTTCTCCCAAGTGTCGGCCACCACCAGCTCCGAGGCCACCACGTTCCCCTTCGTCAGGTTGCGGCAGATCATGGGCGGGTCCTGCTTTGGATCAGGGCCGTTGGCGGCAGCGGGTTCCCCCGCCGCGCACGCGGCGGCCACAAGCCACAGCCCCAGGCATCTCCACGCCATCGCCACCTCCAACACCCCACCTAGGATCCTGTTCATGCCGAGCGAAGTCGAGGCATCTCTCTTTGGCCTCAGGAGAGGAGAGATTCCTCGACTTCGCAAGGCTCCGCTCGGAATGACCGTGCTTGGAAGCTACCACATTGTAGCATGCGGGCCGCGACTTGCAAGCGGCCAGGCGGCGCGCTAGAGTTGCAGGCCGGCAACTCTCCCTTGCTAAGGGGACAGCAGATGGAACGTCGAGCCTTCCTCCAACGGTTGACCGCAACCGCCGCGGCGACCGCGCTGGCCGACTCCGTGCGTGCTGCGGAGCCGCCGCCGCCCGCGAGGCCGAACATCGTGTTCGCCATCGCCGACGACTGGTCGTGGCCCCACGCGGGCGTCTACGGCGACAAGGTGGCGAAGACTCCCGCCTTCGACCGCGTGGCCAGCGAAGGCGTCCTCTTCGCCCGCGCCTACACCGCCGCCGCCTCGTGCACGCCCTCCCGCGGCGCCGTCCTCACGGGCCAGTGGCCCCACCGCCTGGAGGCCGGCGGCAACCTGTGGAGCCATCTCGACCAGAAGTTCCGATGCTACCCCGACCTCCTCGAAGCCGCCGGCTACCGCGTCGGCTGCTCCCGCAAGGGCTGGGGGCCGGGCAGCATCGAGGGCACAGGCCGCTCCCGCAACCCCGCCGGGCCGCCCTTCAAGAGCTTCGACGAGTTCCTCAAAGGCCAGCCGAAGGACAAGCCCTTCTGCTACTGGTTTGGCAGCCACGAGCCCCACCGCCCCTATGCGGCCGGCTCGGGCCAGAAGGCGGGCATCAATCCCGACGCCATCGCCATGCCGCCCTTCCTGCCCGACACGCCAGAGGTCCGCTCCGACATCGCGGACTACTATCTCGAAGTCCAGATGTTCGACTCACAGGTCGGCGACATACTCAAGGCCCTCGACGCCGCGGGCCTGGCCGAGATCACCATCGTGGTGATGACGAGCGACAACGGCATGCCCTTCCCGCGCGCGAAGGCCAACTGCTATGAGTTTAGCACCCACATGCCCCTGGCCATCCGCTGGCCGGCGCGGGTCAAGGGCGGTCGCAAGGTCGAGGACTTCGTGAGCGCGACGGACTACGCTCCGACGTTCCTCGAGGCCGCCGGCCTCAAGCCGCTGCCCGAGATGACCGGCCGCAGCCTTATGCCCCTCCTCGTGGGCGCCGACGCGCCGAAGCGCGACCACGTGTTCGTCGAGCGCGAGCGCCACGCCGCCTGCCGGGCCGGCAACCTCAGCTACCCAATCCGAGCCGTCCGCACAGCAGACTTCCTCTACATCCGCAACCTCGAGCCCGACCGCTGGCCCGCAGGCGACCCCTCGACTTCGCTCGGGCCAGGCCCGCCAGGCTATGGCGACATTGACGGCGGCCCGTCCAAGACCTGGCTGATAGAGCACAAGGACGACCCGAAGGCCGCCCGCCTGTTCAAGCTCGCGTGCGAGAAGCGCCCGGCCGAGGAGCTGTACGACCTGAAGAAGGACCCCGCCGAGTTGGACAACGTGGCCGACCGCCCGGAGTACGCCGAGGCCAAGAAACGCCTTCGCGCCCAGCTCGACGCCTGGATGGCCGACACCGCCGACCCGCGCGCCAAGGGCGGCGGGGCCGAGTTCGATTCCTACCCCTATGTCGGCGGCCGACCCGCGCCGCCGAAGGGGAAGGCAAAGGCAAAGGAGAAGCAATGAGCGAGAAGAAGGCGAGTCGCCGGAGCTTTCTCACCCACGCTGCTTCCGGCGCAGCATTCCTGGCCGTCGCCCGGCACGTGGTCGGCGGCGAGCCGCGGAAGCTCGCGCCCAGCGACAAGCTGAACGTCGCGGGCGTCGGCGTCGGCGGAATGGGTGGGGCCAACATCAACGCACTCCGTGACGAGAACATCGTCGCCCTGTGCGACGTGCATCTCAAGCACGCCGCAGGCACCCTGGGCCGCTACCCCAACGCGAAGACCTACACCGACTACCGCAAGATGCTCGACGAGCAGAAGGAGATTGACGCTGTGGTCGTCGGCACGCCCGACCACACCCACGCCGTCATCTCGATGGCCGCCATCAAGGCGGGCAAGCACGTCTACACGCAGAAGCCCCTCACCCACGACGTCTACGAGTCCCGCGCCCTCGCTCTCGCCGCCCGTGACGCCAAAGTCGCCACGGTCATGGGCATTCAGGGCCACTCGGGCGAGGGGGCGCTCCTCATCTGCGAATGGATCGCCGACGGCGCCATCGGCGAGGTGCGCGAGGTGGACGCCTGGTGCAGCCTCTCCTACTACCCCTGGGGCCACGCGGGGTGGAGCACCCGCTGGGGCACCCGCCCCACCGACACGATGCCCGTCCCCGAGGGCCTGGACTGGGACCTGTGGATCGGCCCCGCCCCCATGCGCCCCTATCACCGCGCCTATCACCCCAGCACGTGGCGGGCCTGGTGGGACTTCGGCTGCGGGATGATGGGCGACAGGGGGGCGCACACCCTCGACCCCGTCTACCGCGCCCTCAAGCTCACCGCGCCCACGAGCGTGGACGCCTCCTCGACCGGCCTCAACCCCGAGACGCACCCCGTCGCCTCCATCGTCACCTACCAGTTCCCGGCCCGCGACAAGCTGCCGGCGGTCAAGCTCACGTGGTACGACGGCCTTCGGCCCCCGCGCCCCGAGGAGCTCGAGCAAGGGCGCGTGATGGGCAACCCCGAGGGCGGCGCCATCTTCAAGGGCACCAAGGGCAAGCTCATGGCCGGCGTCTACGGCGAAAGCCCGCGCCTCATCCCCGAATCCCTCATGAAGGAATATAAGCGCCCGGAGAAGACCCTGCCACGCATCGCCGGCAGCCACGAGCAGGACTGGGCTCGCCACTGCAAGGCCGGCACGCAACCCAGCGCCAGCTTCGCCTACTCCGGCCCCCTCATCGAGATGTGCCTCCTCGGCAACGTCGCCCGACGCCTCGACACCCGCATCGAGTGGGACGCCGCGAACCTGAAAGTCACTAACGTGCCCGAGGCGGCCAAGCTCATCCGCACGCCGTACCGCCAAGGGTGGAGCCTGTAACGCATTCAGCGTTGACAAGTCCCACAGCGCCGGCTATCGTTGGAGGGGGTCTTTACGGTGAGGACCTACGCCCATGCCCGCACAGATCAAGATAGATGAAGCCCTGATCGCCGACTTCTGCCGCAAGTGGAAGATCACCGAAGTCGCCCTTTTCGGTTCCGTGCTCACCAAGCGCTTCCGCCCCAAGAGCGACGTGGACGTCATGGTCACGTTCGCCGAGGACGCTGATTGGGACTTCTTCGACCTGTGCCGAATGCAGGATGAACTAAGGGACATCTTTGGGCGTCGGGTGGAATTGGTGACCAGGAAGTGCGTTGAGGAGAACCGCAACTACATCGTGCGAAACGATATTCTGAGCCACCGCGAGGTCATCCATGCAGCGAGATGAGGCCCTTTCCGGGAGGGCGGGGCTTGGGAGATCGGACCGATCGGTCCGATCCGACGGATCAGCCCGATGACTCATTGAAGGAGCACCCCATGCCAGCCACCGTCATCGCCGTGCAGCTCTACGGCTGGACGCAGCCCGAGAACTTCCCCAACCGCCCGCCGCTGATCGAGCGGCTCGACGAGGCGTTCGCCGCCATCAAGCGCGCGGGGATTGACAATGTGGAGTGGGACACGTCGTGGGCAGGCGACAAGCGCTTCGTCGCCGCGCTCGAACGCCACAGGCTCGGCTTCCCCGCCTCCTACAGCGGCGGCACGTTCCACATCGAGGCCGAAGCCCCCAAGTCCATCGCCGCGATGGCCGCCAACGCGAGGGTGGCGAAGGAATTGGGCGTCAGCGTGATCAACTGCAACCCCGCGGTGAAGCCCGGCGGCGCCGAGAAGACCGATGAGGAGCTGGCGGTCCAGGCCAAGTGGCTCGACGCATGTGGCGCCGAGCTGAAGGCCCTCGGCATTCGCTTCGCCCTCCACAACCACTCGCCCGAGATGCGCTCCGGCGCGCGCGAAGTCCACTCCTGGATGAGCGGCACCAAGCCCGAGAACGTGTGGTTCAACGCCGACGTGGAGTGGATACACCACGGCGGCGGCGACCCCGTGGCGATGCTGGAACTCTACGGCCACCGCACCGCCTCGCTCCACGTCCGCGACGCCGTCGGCACCACCTGGGTCCAGGCCCTCGGCGACGGGGAGCTGGACTTCCCCGCCATCGTCGCCGTCCTGAAGCGCAAGCGCTTCGCCGGCCCCATCTCCATCGAGCACGCCACGATGGCGGGAACCAAGATCACGAGGAGCTTCGAGGAGAACCACAGGATCAGCCGCGACTTCATCCGGCGCGTGTTTGGCGTGTAGGCGGGGCGTCCCCGCCCCGCGTGGGTTCGAGGACGAGGACGACGACGAGGACGAGGACGATTGACAGAGAAGACCCAGCGAAGCGCTTTGAGGGCATTCCGCCCGACCCCTCCTGGTCATTTGCGGAGTGCTCGGCCCGCGAGACCGGCTACATCACCCACTGCTACCACCGCTACCCGGCCAAGTTCATCCCCCACGTGGCGGCGCGGCTGATTCGCGAGCACTCGGAGCCGGGCGAGGTAGTGCTCGACCCCTTCATGGGCTCGGGCACGACGCTCGTCGAGGCGATGATGCTGGGTAGGCGTGCGCGCGGCTGCGACCTCAATCCCGCCGCCATCGTCGCCGCCACGGCCAAGACCACGCCCATCCCGCCCGACCGGCTGCACGACGCGCTGCGCCGCTTCGAGCACAAGCTGGCCTGGCTCGACGAGGAGCGCCGCGGGCCCACGCTCTTCCCCCCGCCGGAACCGCTCATCCCCGGCGGGGAACCACCCTCACCCCAACCCTCTCCCCAAGGGAGAGGGAGCGGGCAGGAGCGACTCGACTGGTGGTTCCCCCGCGACCAGCAGCGGAAGCTGGGCATCATCCTGGCCCTCATCGAGGCCGTGCCCGACCCCGCCATCCGCGCGTTCCTCCACTGCGCCTTCTCCCACACGCTCAAGGCCGCCTCGTACTGGCTCATGAGGAGCAGCAAGCCCACACGCGACAAGACGAAGGTCGCAGGCGGCGTCCCCGACCCTATCCGTCCGCTGTTACGGCACTTACGCAAGATGCAGCGGGCCAATGTGGTCTTCTGGCACTCGGTGCCCGCCAAGCTCCGCCGCAGGCCCGCCTGGGCCGCCGACGTGCGGCTGGCCGACGCGCGGGCGCTCCCCTGGCGACCCGCAAGCGTCGGCCTCGTCGTCACAAGTCCCCCGTATGTCACATCTTACGAATACGCAGACCTCCATGAGCTCACCACCCTTTGGCTCAGCGGCGTGGCACGGTTGGCTGGCCCAACCGTGTCCACGGCTTGCCAGCAAGCCGTGCCACGACACGAGTTCATCGGCTCCGCCGCTGCGCGGGGGCGGAGCGGCGCCGAGGCCGACAGCGCTCTGGCCCGCCAGATAGTGGCCGACCTGCGGACCCGCAGCCAGGCCAAGGCCGAAGAGGTCCGCCAGTACTTCCTCGACATGCAGGCCGCCTTCGGCGAGATGCGGCGCGTCCTGTGCACGGGCGGCAAGGTGTGCGACGTGATAGGCAACACCACGCTGGAAGGCGTGGCGGTGCTCAACGCCGAGGTCCATGCCGAGCTCTTTGAGGCGCTTGGCTTTACGCTCGTGGACGTGGTGAAGCGGGTCATCCCGCTGAAGACCCTCCCACAGGTTCGAGACCCCCGAAGCGGCAAGTTCACCTCCGACAAGGCCGCCGCAGTCCACGCCTACCCCGAGGAGTTCATCCTCATTGCCGCGAAGCCGTGAGGGCCCGGCGCCCACCCCCCTCCCTCCCAGGGAGGGGGCAGGGGAGGGTTGCGCGCCGGTCTCGACCCCGCAGTCCCACCCTCACCCTTCCCTCTCCCTGGACGGGAGAGGGGTCAGAGAGGCCCGAGCCGCGCCCGGCTCATTTGCCCTTCAGGAAGTGCTCCAGGAAGGCGTAGGCCTGGGCATTGGACTCCACAGTCGGGCCGTGGCCGTCGCGCATGGTCATGGCCACGCGGCCCCTGTGGCCCAGGAACTCGCTGAGGGCGATCGTGTGGTTCAGGGCTATCCAGTGGTCCGGGCGGTCCTGCGCTCCGCCTGAGACGAGGAAGGGGCGGGGGGCCATGAGGGCGTGGAGCTCGTGCATGTCGCGGCCCTCGGCCACCAACCTGGCGTAGGCGCCGGTGCGTGGGTTCCCTGCATTCGGGATACCGGGCTTGCGCTGCGCGTCGGCGGGGCGGCCAAAGTCGTAGCCCAGATACCACCTATCCCAGTAGTTCGCGTTGGCGTCCTTCTCGTTCCACACGATGCCTGGGTCGCTCCACACGGCGCAGGCGAAGCCGTCGTGGAGGCAGGAGGCATACATTGCCCACTTGCCGCCGAACGAGTGGCCGATGACGCCGATCCGCCTGGGGTCCACGTCTGGCATGGCGGCCAGGGCGTTACAGCAGTTAGCGGCAGCATAGGCCATGTAGGACAGCGGCTGGACCCCGCCCTTGCCCTCCTGGCTCACGCCGCCGATGCATAGGGCCACGAAGCCGCGCTTGGCGAGTTGGTAGCCGAAGTCTACCCTGTTCCGCGCCTTCTCGACCAGCCCGGCGCTGTCCTCGGAGTTGTACCAGGTGACGACGACGGCGGGGAACGGCCCCTGGCCGTCGGGCACGAGGAGGTACTGGGTGCCGGCGAACCTGTCGGGGGCGAACTCGGCCTGGACCCTGTGGCGGGTGAACTTCTCGGCGTGCTCCTTCTCCTGCAACTTGATGCGGGGCCGTTCCACGAGGGGCAGCCACGGCCCCATCACGCGGTGCCAGTAGGCGCGGATTTCCTCGCGGCGGCGCGCCCAGTCTTGGGGCGTCTTCACCGGGGAGCCGTCGTCGAACTTCATCACGGACCGGTAGTCGCCCAGCCTCCCCTTGAACTCGTCGGGCGGAGTGAAGAACTTCTCCATCGCGGCCCACGGGCTGCCAGGCTCCTGCCCCTGCGCCGCGGCGGCGAGCGCAAGGCCGAAGATCGAGCACGCGATCACGCTGCTTCCGAGGCTCACGGCAGGCCTCCTTCCTTCGACTCCTCCCTGGCGGACATAGGGACTGGCGGCCTCCTCATCCAGCCGCGCCGAAGACGCGGCGGAGCCAGGCGACGATGGCCATAGGTTCCGAGACGCCGGTCGGCAGGAGGACATGGGCAGTAGAGTCATCTATGATACGGACCTGGCGGCCCAGCGGCGCAAAGCGCTCGGCGAGCTTGGCACGGTCAAGGTAGCGCACGAGCAGGTAGCCCTTGCGGCGGGCCATGCCGGTGATGCTGTACGGCTCCAGAGCGATGCGTAGCTCGTGACGTGCCAAGAGCTTAGCCACGGGCTCCGCCGGGTTCCCAAAGCGGTCGGCCATCTCCTCCCGCACGGCCGCCAGTTCCTCGACACTCGCGGCGCGCGCCAGCTTGCGGTAGACCTGCATCCGCTGGGCGTCGTCCACGATGTAATCGTCTGGCAAATAGGCATTTAGGTCAATATCAACGTCCACCTCGACGCGCTCCTCGACGCGCTCGTTGCGGAGTTCTTTGACGGCGATCTCGAGGAGGCGGCAGTAGAGTTCGTAGCCGATGGTGGCGATGTGGCCGCTCTGTTCGGCACCGAGGATGTTGCCTGCGCCGCGTATCTCCAGGTCCCGCATAGCGATACGGAAACCGGAGCCCAGCTCGTCGAACTCCTCGATGGCCTTGAGGCGGTGCAGGGCCGTCTGGGTCGGCACGCGGTCCGGCGAGACGAGGAAGTAGGCGTAGGCGCGGTGCTTGTAGCGGCCCACGCGACCCCGCAGTTGATGCAGGTCGGCCAAGCCGAACTGGTCGGCGTTGTGGACGAACAGGGTGTTGGCCCGCGGGATATCGAGGCCGCTCTCGATGATGGTGGTGGACACGAGCACGTCGGCCTCGCCGTTGACGAAGCGGGTCATGTGCTCTTCGAGTTCATGCTCGTTCATCTGGCCGTGGCCGACGATGAAGCGTGCCTCCGGCACTAGGGCGCGGAGGTGGCTAGCCACAGCGTCTATGCTCTGGACGCGGTTGTGGACGAAGAAGACCTGGCCGTCGCGTGCGAGTTCGCGGAGGATACCCTCGCGGACGAGCTCACGGGAGGGTCGGCAGACG
Organism: Planctomycetota bacterium; assembly: GCA_016872855.1. Lineage (GTDB taxonomy): Bacteria > Planctomycetota > PUPC01 > DSUN01 > DSUN01 > DSUN01. Next base: position 2,592 of record VGYV01000101.1, on the reverse strand, counting down.
CGTGTGCGGATGGCGAGGCGGTCCTGGGGCGGGGTGGTGAGGGAGGAGATGTCGCGGATGCGGAGCATGGCCATGTGGAGGGTGCGGGGGATGGGCGTGGCGGTCATCGTCAGGATGTCCACTGTGGCTCGGAGCTGCTTGAGGCGCTCCTTGTGCTCCACCCCGAAGCGCTGCTCCTCGTCCACGACGACTAGGCCGAGGTCGCGGAACTGCACGTCGCCGGAGAGGAGGCGATGGGTGCCGATGAGGATGTCCACGCCACCCTCGGCGGTGCGGCGGAGCACGTCGCGCTGCTCGGCGGGGGTGCGGAAGCGGCTGAGGACCTCGACGATGACCGGGTAGTCGGCGAAGCGCTCGCGGAAGGTGCGGAAGTGCTGCTGGGCGAGGACGGTGGTGGGGACGAGGACGGCGACCTGCTTACCGGCCACGGCGGACTTGAAGGCAGCGCGCATGGCCAGCTCGGTCTTCCCATAGCCTACATCCCCGCAGAGCAGGCGGTCCATGGGACGGGGCTTCTCCATGTCGGCCTTGATCTCGTCGTTCGCTGTGAGCTGGTCGGGGGTCTCTGTGTAGGGGAAGGCGCGCTCGAACTCGGCGACGAGCGAGTCGTCGGGCGGGTAGGCAATTCCAGGCATCTGGGCGCGGAGGGCCTGGACGCGCAACAGGTCCTGCGCCATGTCACGCACAGCGGCCTTGACAGTCGCCTTGCGGCTCTCCCAGACGCTTGAGCCGAGCTTGGAGAGCGTGGGGTGGAAACGGGAGGTGCCGACGTATTTCTGGACGAGTTGAATCTTGGTGGCGGGGACATAGAGGAGCACGTCGTCCGCGAAGCGGAGTGTGAGGAAGTCCTCCAACTCCCCCCGACGGTTGAGGCGCTCCATGCCCTGGTAGCGGGCGATGCCGTGGCTCACGTGGACCACGGTGTCGCCGAGCTTGAGGTCGAGGAAGCTCTCGATGGGGGCCGTGGGCCGGCGGCCTGGGCGGCGGCGCTGGGCGTAGCGCTTGAAGATTTCGTGGTGGCCCACGCACGCGAAGCCCAGGTCGCAGAACTCGAAGCCTGCCGAGAGAAAGCCGTCCCGGTACTCAAGGCGGTCGCCGAGGGCGAAGTCGGCGTCGCGGAGGAGCTCCTGGAGCCGCTCGCCCTCACCCACGTTGGCGCAGTAGATGACCACGGGGTCGTTGGCGCGGGCAAGCCGGTCCAGCTCCGTGCAGATGCCGGCGATCTGCCCGTCGAAGACCTGGGTGGAGTGGACGTCGAACGTCTCCGCCCCCTCCTCGGCGCCCGTGTAGAGCGAGTGGGTCTGGAGCAGGGGGAGGCGGGAGAGCGAGGCGAAGAGGGAGTCGAAGCCAATGAGGCGCTCCCTGTCGCCGAGCTGCTCGGTCGTCTTGTCGGCGCGGTCCTGGACCTCCAGCGGCTCGTGGATACACGCCCACGCGCCATCCGGCAGGAAGTCCACCAGCGAGCGGGGCGTGGCCTCGGCGGCCTGGGCGACCTGGCGGCCCGTGAGGGCGACGATTTCGCAGGCGTCGAGCCGCGCGTCGGAGCGCTGGCTCTCCGCGTCGAACGTGCGGATGGATTCCACCTCGTCGCCGAAGAACTCTACGCGGCAGGGCTTGGACGTGGCGAGGGCGAAGATGTCGAGGATGCCGCCGCGGACGCTGAACTCGCCGGCGGCTTCGACGACGGGGACGCGCTCGAGGCCCCGGTCAACAAGCCACTCGGCGATGGCCTCGATACGCTGGCGACCGCCGACGTGCAGGCGGAGGGTGCTCTCGGCGACGGCCTGGGGCGAGGGCACGGGCTGGAGCAGGGCGTGGATGGGTGCGACGATGATGCCAGGGGGGGCCGCCTCGCCTGAAGCGGCCAGGCGGCGCAGGAGCGCGAGACGCTGGGACTGAGCGAGCCCGGGGAACGCCGCGTCGTCGGGCGCCGCCTCCCAGGCGGGGAAGAGCGCGACCTCAGCGTTGGTGAAGAGCCGCAGGTCCTCGGCCAGCTCCTCCGCCCCTTCGACGGAGGGGACAATCACCAGGAGAGATGACGGGGAACGGCGGGCGACGGCAGCCAGGAAGAAGGCGACAGAGGACCCCCACAGCCCGCCGGCCGTTCCCCCCCTGCCGGCAGCCATTCGTCCGACGAGCCGCCCAAAGCGCTCGTCGGTCTCCAGGCGTGAGACGAGCGGGGTCAACTCGTTACGAAGCACACACTCCTACCATCCTCGGGATCGTGTGGAAGGGTGCCAGGGCTGGCTCGCCCAGCCGTGTTCCCGTGAATCGGCGCCGCCGCCCGGGGCGAAGACACAATTGGACAAGCCAACCGTGCCACATCACCCCAGCGGCGCGCCAGCGCAAATGCAAGATGCCCGATGCCGCGCATGGCGGCACCGGGCACCCTGTGCGCGAGTCTACCACGGGTCGGTGGCCAAGAGCGACTCGCACGGAACTCAGTCAGCGATTCGTCCGCAGCGTGACGGCGCTCGCTACTCGGTCTTGGTCTTTACTTCTTCGTCGTGGTGTCCACCTTGGGCGTGGCGGTGTCCACCTTCGGCGTCGGCGTCGTCACAGCGGGCGTCTTCGTCTTGGGCTTGTCGGTCT
>VGYV01000100.1 GCA_016872855.1 Planctomycetota bacterium | reverse complement strand
GCCTTTTCCGCCCGTGTTGTCGAAGGGTCCGGCGTAGAACCACTTGCTCACGCGGGGGGCGTCGGCCTTGGGGGCCTCGTGGGCGATGTTGCGGCACAGGCGGAGGCCCTGGAAGCCGTCGGCGAGGAGGATGTCGGGCCGCTTGTCCCCGTCGTAGTCCAGCCACGCCGCGGCGGTGGTGTTCCAGTAGTTCATGGGGGGCAGGCCGCGCGAGACGTCGGTGAACTTCGTCTCCCCTTCGTTGCGGAAGAGCTTCGGCCCCGCGGGCGTGGCAAGGAGGAGGTCAGGCTTGCCATCGCCATCGAAGTCGGCCCAGGCGGCGGCGCGGGCGCCGGTGGCGAGGGGGAGGGTGACCTCGTTGAGGGAGGCCCCGGCGTTCTGGAGGAGGACGACGCGGCCCTCGCCGTAGAGGCAGAAGTCGGTCTTCCCGTCGCCGTCGAAGTCGCAGGGCGCGACGCCGGCAGCGGCGGGGTCGGTGCGGGCGAGCGAGGAGTAATGGGTAAAGCCCGGCATGCCCTGGATGGGTCCGAACTCCTCGCCGCCCCAGCCGACGAAGTCGCGCTGGGGATTGTAGTCCTGGAGCTTCAGGCTGGCCTTCATCCGCTGGATTTTGCCGTTGCGCAGGTGGAGTGACGGCTTGTCGTCCACCATGCAGGGGACGGCGACCTCCTGTCCTGCGAGAATGGCGGTGACATAGCCGACGAGCTTTTCGGGCTTTCCGGCGTAGGAACGGAGGAGGAAGGGTTCGCCGTGGCTCATGCCCCACCATTCGCCGGCGTAGATTTGGTACCAGTAATTCTGGATGCACATTTCGCCGGCGCCGCCGTTGTGGAAGAAGACGGCCTGCTGGCCGACTTCGGCCCAGGCCATAATGTTCTGCCACTCGCGCGGGTGGAAGCCGCCGCGGCCGATGTTGTGCTTGATCACCTCGCCCGGGTGCGCGCCCTTGACGTCCTGCACCTTGCGGTAGACGATGAGGTTCTTCTCCTTGTCCACGCTCTCGACGCGGACGAGGAGGATGTTCGTGGAGTCCACGATGAGCTTGCCGAGGCTGAAGGGGGCCTCGATGTACGCGAGGGCGGGGGCCGCCAGCAGGAGCGCGAAGGCGAGGGCGAAGGCCCATTTCAGATTGCAGATTTCAGATTGCAGATTGCAAGGCGCGGCAGGAGGCGCGGAGCGCGCGCTCGCCTGGGGTTCTGAAATCGGCAATCGGCAATCGGCAATCGGCAATGGCACGGCGGCGGCTCCTACTTCTTGGGCGGCTCGGGGGGCGGGGGTTGGAGCGCGGCCAGGCCCTGCTGGGCGGCCTTGGCCCACTCGGTGTCGGGGAACTCCTTGGCCACGCGCTTCCAGAGCTTCGTGGCCTCCTCAGGCTGCTTGAGGCCCGCGTAGGCCTGCGCCGCGCGGCAGAGGGCGGGGCCGTTCAGCTCGGGGTAGTCGTAGGTCGTGGGCACGGCGAGGAGGGCCTTGGCCGCCTCGGGGAAGTTGTTCTGCTCGAGGCGGCACAGGCCGATCTGGAGCTGGGCCTTGGCCGCCCAGACGGAGACCGTGCAGCGGACGACCTGGCTGTAGTGCTGGATGGCGGGGTCGAGCTGCTTCATCATCTGGAGTGCCCAGCCGAGCTCGTAGCGCGCCTCGTCGGCCCAGGGGCCGTTGGGGAAGCGGCCGGCGCACTGCTCGTAGCTGTTCCTGGCCTGGTCCCACTGCCCTGCCTGGGCGAAGGCGTGGCCGAGGCGCAGGAGCGCGCGGTCCGAGAGGCCGGGCAGGTTGTGGAACTGCCCGTTGTCGCGGAACGGAAGGAGCTGCTCGATGGCCTTCCCCCAGTCCTTCTGCTGGATGAACACCTCGCCCATGAGGTAGCGGACCTCGCCGACGAAGGGGGTGGCCGGGTTCTTGCCGACGGCTTGGACCTGCGCGGTGGCCGACTTGGCGTCGCCCTTGGTGAGGAGCACGGCGGCGATGCGCAGGCGCGTGCGCTCGGCGAGCTCGAGCGGCGGGTTCTTCTCGAGCGACGTGGCGAGGAGTTCGAGCGCCCCGTCATGGTTGCCGCGCTGGGAGAGCAGCTCGGCCAGCTCGAGGCGGGCCTGGACGGCGAGCGGCGTCTCCGGCCCCGCCGCGACGAGCGCGCGATAGGTGTCGAGGGCCTGCTTCTCGGCGGGCTGCACGGGCACGGTGGCGAGCGGCACGTCGGGCGCCCGGAGTTCCTGGGGGTTCACGGGCGCGGCATCCTTGCCCAGCCTGGCGAGGGCCTTCTGGAGGGCCTCGGCCTGGAGCTTCATCCGCGCCGCCTCCACCTCGGCGTCGGCCAGCACGCGGTGGCACCAGGCCAGCTCGTAGAGCGCGTGGAGGTGGCCCTCGGTGCCTGCGGCGGCCTTGGCCAGCTCGGCGGCCTGCGCCCGCAGGGTCTCCACGGCCTGGGCGATGCCCTTGAAGCCCTGTTCGATGGCGGCCTTGGCCGCGGTGATCTCCTCGGGCTTGGCCCCCGGCTTGGCCGCGGCGGCCTTGGCGGCGGCGATGGCGGCCACCGCCTCCTCACGCCGGCACTGGGCGGCGCGCCACTGGGCGTTGGCCCCCTCGGGCCGGCCGGCGCTCTCCTTCGCGATCTGCTCGAAGAGCGCGCGGGCCTCGGGCAGCTTGCCCGACTCCTTGAGCGCCAAGGCGTGCTCGTAGCGCAGGAGCGGCACCCAGTCGGCCCGGGCGGGGTCCTGCTTCACCCGGTCCTCGTGCTGCGCGCGGCACTCCTGCATCACCTTCTCGGCCTCTGCGGCCCGATTCTGCGAGCGCATGAGGCTGGAGAGGCGGACGATGGCCAGCGGGGCCACGGGGCTGTTGCGGAAGGGGTCGCCGCGGAAGCGCCCCAGCTCGTTCATCGCCCCGCCCGGGTCGCCCTGGAGGGCAATGCACTTGGCGCGCTCGAAGACCACCGAGGGCATGGCGGGGTCCTGCTGGTACTGCTGCATGAACCCTTCGTAGGCCTGGCGGGCGGCCTGGAGGAGCTTCTGGCGCTCGGCCGGCTCGACGAGCACCGAGCCGATGCGCTGCTGGCAGTAGCCCAGCTTCAGGATGGCGTCCGGGGCCTGCGGGCTCTTGGGATTGCCCGCCACGAAGCCCTCGAGGAGCTTGGCTGCCCGCTCGGCCTGCTCGATGAGCTTGGCCGCCTGAAGCGCGTCCTCCGCCTCCGGCGGCAGCGTGCGGATAAGGCAGTCGGCCAGCAGGTACGACACGATGGCCGGCTCCCCCGTCCGCTCCATCTCGGGGATGGAGCCGAGCACGGCGATGGCTTCGAGGAACTGGCCGAGGCGGTAGTGGGACGCCGCCATGCCGTGCTTCGCCAGGTTGGCCTGGGGGAAGTCGGGGAACTGCTTGAGGAGGCGCTGGTAGCGGGTGATGGCCTCGGTGAACTGCTTGGCCAGCTCCTCGCGGCTCGCTCGGCCCGGCTCCGCCGCGGCGGCCGAGGCGGCCATGAAGGCGTTCTCGGCCACGCGGAAGAGCACCGCGGGCAGCAGCGTGCCCTTGGGGAAGCGCTCCTCGAACTTCTTGGCCGCTTCGTCTGACTCTCGGTACTGGCCGGCGAGGTGGAGGGCGGTGACGCGCCGCTGCATGGCCTCCTCGGCGCGGTCGGGGTTCAGCTTCTCGTTGAGCACCTGCTCGTAGGTCTGGGCCGCCTCACGGAACATCTTGGCGAGCTGCTGCGTGTCAGCCGTCTCCATCAGGATGTCCCCGCGGCGGACCCTCGCGGAGGGGTCGCGCTCGGCGAACTGGTTGGCGCGTTCGGCCGCGCGGCGCAGGGTCTCGATGCCCGCCTTCACCGTCTGGTCATATGCCTGCGGGTTGGCGGGGTCGGCGGAGCCTACCTGGCAGCGGCTGAACCACCAGAGCGCCTGGTCGGCGAGCTGCGGGTGCTCGCACAGTGGCTGGAGGTTCTTCACCGCCTCGGGCCAGTTCCGCAGTTGCATCTGGCAGTAGCCCGCGCGGAGCTGCACCTCGGCGATGAAGGGCAGCTTGGGGAACTGCTGGAGGAGCGCCGCGAAGCCGGCCAGGGCCTCGCCGAACTTCCCGTCCTCCGCCTGGATGAGCGAGAGGTAGAAGATGGCGCGGAGCACGTGCTCGGGCGGGGGGTTGGCCACGAGGGCCTGGAGGAACTCCCGCTGGTCGGGGCGCAGGGCCGCGGGGTTCTGGAGGGCGGCCTGGGCCGCCTTCTTGTGCTCCTCGTAGGCGGCGACGACGGCTTTGTACTGGTTCGCTGCCTCGGGGCGCTCCTCGCTCATGTGGTGGCTGCGGGCCAGCAGGTAGCGGGCGTGGATGCCGTACTCCTGCTGGAAGGGCGCGAGCTGGCTGAGCGCGCGGCCCGCCCCCACGTAGTCGCGCAGCGCGAACTTCGCGTAGCCCAGGTGGTAGAGAGCCAAAGCCCGGTAGCGGGTTTTCCCCAGCACCGCGTCGGCCAGGAAACCCTCGGCCAGCTCGTTGGCCTCCTTGAACTTGTCGGTCCGCAGCAGCATCTCGCCCTGGTCGCAGCGCGAGCGGGCGGCCCACTCCACCTCGGCGGGCAGTTGGCCATCGGCGGCGGGCGGCGCGGCCTTGGCGCGGGCGAGGAAGCCCGCCGTCGCCGCGGCGAAGCAGCGCACCGCCTCCTCGAAGTGCTGCCGCGCCTGGTTGCGGAAGTTCTGCGCCTCGTTCGGCTTCGCCTCCGCCTCGGCCAACGACCGGTAGCCCAGGCCGCGTCGCGCCACGCCCAGGTAGTGCTGCGCGTACGCCAGGTCGGGGAACTGCGCCTGGCCCACAACCTGGCCCAGCTCGTTGATCGCGTTCTGGTAGTCGCGCGTCGGCCCCTCCAGGAAGGCGAGCGCCATCCCGTAGCGGGCCGCCGTCGCCTCCTTGTGGCCCCCGAAGCGCTGGAGAAACTCGCGGAAGCGCTCGACCGCGAAGGGGTAGTTCCCCTCGTTATACGCCTTGCGGGCGCTGTTGAGAACGAGCATCGCCTGCTCGTCCTGGCTCAGCTCCCCCGCCCACGCGGGCGCAGGGGCCATCGAGAGGGCAAGGAGCAATACGGTCGGAACACGCCTCCCAGGAGCAGGTCGGTGGGGTCTCATGGGCGTCTCCGGGCTCACGGGACTCACATCCACGGCAAACCCAAATGTAACCATTTTCCCCCGCGGATTACAAGGCCCGATCCGCGCTACCACAGGCATGGAACTGTAATTTGTTGTCAGCGGCGGCGCGCATGCGGGCTTGCTACCCGGGGACCCTCCTGGCATTCCCCGGCGCGAGCGGCCACAGCGGTCGCCATGCGCCGCGCACCGCGCCATGGGTGTCCGCCCCGTGGACGCCACGTGAGGCCGCGGATTTCTTGCGGAGTTGTTCAACTCCGCAAGCAGTTCCCAAGTGCCGGCGCGACCCTGTGGCCGCGCAGCCGCTCGTCGAATGCCGGGGGCCGTCGCCGCGCGTCATGCTTTCGGAGTTGTTCAACTCCGTAGGATGTCTCAAGCGCGGGCGCGACTGTGTTTGGGCATGAAGCCCCGACTACAGCGGGGACGGCCCTTCCCGCCGGTGGTCGCATCCACGCAGGCCGCTCCACACTTGACAGCGGCAGGCGATCGCTGGTACTTTCGGAGTTGTTCAACTCCGAAACACTTTCTCGGAGGCACCCGAATGGATGAGGTCATCGCCAGGGTTCTTCGTGCCGTCGCATGTTTCGCTCGCTTGAGCATTCTCTCGCGGCTGCTCTCGAGCGGCGAGGCCACCCCGTCCCAGCTTGCACGCGACCTGCGGCTCTCGCGCGACCTCGTTTCCACCCACCTGGCGAGGCTCACCTCGGCAGGGCTCATCCAGCGCCGCCGGTCAGGCGCGCGATGCTTCTGCAGGGCGGGGTCGCCTTACAGTGACCGCACCCTGAGCGGAGAGATTGCCGGCTGGCTGCAGGAGGCCCTCAGCTCGAGCCCCGGGAAGTCGACAGGCGGTCCAGCCGCTGCGCACCGAGACTCGCCGCCGCCGGAATTACATCGCGCCGTCTTCGAGGCCGCCACGGCGTTCACCAGCCCACGTCGCATCCAAGTGATGCGGCGACTCGCGCATGAGAGCAGCGTGGACGGCCCGACCCTCATCCGCGAACTGCGGATGTCGGAGGCGGCCTTGAGCCGCCATCTCGACAAGCTGATCCGCCGCGGCTACGTGTCTGTTGTACGCGCGGGGCGTGGTTTCCGATACGCGCTTGTTTCCGCGGGAAAAACGCCTCACCACACCCGGTTGCTCGGGATTGTGCAGGCCCATTGGGGAAAGCAAGGCTTGCGGAGTTGAACAACTCCGCAAACTAGTCAGCGCCACCCGCCCTCCCACGGCAGATACGCGTGGGGAGGGCGCCGGGCGGCGCGATGGTCCCTTCCGCGCGAAGAGACGAGCCCTTTGGTCGGGCCGCCAGTTGCTCTCGGAGTTGAACAACTCCGCAACCAATCGCGATGGCACACGGTGGCTGCGAGGCTCCGGGAGTCTGCGTCTGGGGCGCTGCTGGTGAAGGGGCCTCGGATGCTCCCGCCACTGCTGCTCCGCTGTGCCCCTGACGGCCGGAGGACGGTCACGGCTCGGCCAGGAGGGGGCCATAGGTGCCCGGCATGCGGTCCCGCGGGCCGATGCTGCCCCAGTGGCCCACCCACCAGAGCGGCTCGCGGGCCGCCAGGTCCACCTCGCTCCAGAACACCCCGCTCTGCCCCTTGGACGATGCCAGTATCCGCCCCATCGGGTCAATCACAAGGCTATTGCCATCGTAGACCGAAGGAACGAGGTAGAGGCCGTTGTCGCGTGCGCGGACGCGGAAGACGGTCTCCCCCTCGACGCGGCCCTCGGCGTCGGGGAACGTGGTGCCCCAGGTGGGCGCGAAGAGGATTTCCGCGCCCCGCAGGGCGAAGGCCGCCGCGGCCTCGGGGAAGAACCAGTCGTAGCATATCTGGATGGCCACCGTGCCGAAGTCCGTCTTGAACACGGGATACTCGCCGCCGGGGGTGATCCCCTTGAGCCATTCCTCGCGCGGCAGGTGCACCTTGCGGTACTTGCCCGCCAGCCGGCCCTCGCGGTCGAGGAGCACCGCCGTGTTGTAAAGGGTGTCGCCCTCCACCTCCATCAGGCCGGCGACGACCCAGATGCGGTTGCGTCGGGCGGCGTCGCCCAGCGCCTTCGTGGACGGGCCTGGGATCGGCTCGCCAACCTCCGCCGCATTCTTCGCCGTCCCGACCATCGTGATCGCCTCGGACAGGCACACGGCGTCCAGCCCCAGCTTCCCCGCGGCGTCCACCTGGTCGCACCAGGCTTTCAGATTGGCCTCGGGCGTGCTGTTCTTGGGGCGGAGGTAAACGGTGCCGATCTTCACCTTGCGTGGCGGCGGGGGCGTAGTGGGCCGCACGCTTGCCCGCTTCCAGAGGACGGAGCCGCCTTGCGGCCACTTGACCTCGAGCGAGAGCGTCGCCCCGTCGGCCTCCCTTGGCGCCACAAACGCGTCGCGGAACCGCGCGTCCCCGCCCTCGGCCACCGGGCCGCGCACATAGACGCCCGCAGGGTGCACGGGTGAGCCTTTGGCTGTCCACATAAGCCGCACGAGGACCGAGCGGAGGGGGGAGGGAATCCCCCGCAGTTCGCAGGCGGCCTCGACCGCGTATGCCTGGCCGCCCTTGATGCCGCGAAGCTCCTGCGCCACGACCCCGACAGCGAAGGGCCGGCCTGGCGCGTCCGCGAGCAGGCCGCCCTCGGCGCGCCGCAGCGTGCAAGCCGCCTTCGCCCACGTGGGGATGAGGGCCTTCCATTCGGCGGGCAGCCCCCCCTCTCCTGCTTGCCCGAAGTCAGCGTTCTGCACCAGCTCGTCGCCCGGCTCGGCCGCCGCCACCACCCCAGCCACCGCACCGAGCACCACCAACGCGCCAAGCGTCGCCATCACGTGTTGGCTCCTGAGCATCTGCGGACTTGCCTCCCCCTCCGCCCCAGGATGCCGGAACCGTTCCGCGAATGCAAGCGAGCGTGAGCGAGACTCCTGTCTGTATCACCTGCCCGGCCGCCGCGAGGTGATACAGATAGGCGGTTTGGCGATCCGCGCGGCTCCACGGCCTCTCATGCCTATCTGTATCACTCTCCTCCCCCCAGAGGGTGATACAGATAGGCGCTTTGGCGATCCGGGGGCTTCCGTGGCCATCGCTGCCTATCTGTATCACTTTCCCCCTCCCTGGGAGTGATACAGACAGGGAGCGACCGCGTCTCGGACGGCCCCGCAGCGCAGCCGCCGCGACTGGGCGTGCTCAGCGGCCACGGTGGGTTTGACTCAGCGCTTCGGCCCCACTATCATCATGGGACCGGCTGTCCTATGGCGGACAGCGTGACGAAGGAGCAGCGATGGGCCGTCGGGCCGCCTTGTCGTTGGACTGGATTCTCAGCCTCGTGTGCGCCCTTGGGGCGCAGGCGGCGATGCAGGAGGATGGGCTGAACCCGCCCGCGCCCAAGGGCGCGGCGCCAGCGGAGACCCTCGACGGCGACGGGCCGGCGGCCCCGCCACGGGGCGACGCCGCGGCGGCCCTCGGCGTGGTCCCCGCGCCCAAGCAGGTGACGCTGGAGCAGGGGGTCTTCGAGCTGGACGAGTTCGCGGCCCTGCTGGTCTCGGACGCGGCGGCGCCGTCCATCCGCGCGGCGGCTCGCGTGGTGCAACTGGGCGTTCGCGAGCGCTTCGGCCTCGACCTGCCGATCATCCGCATCGCCGACGAGCGGAAGCAGCAGCCGCGCAAGTGCATCTGGGTGATCGACCCCCAGGTGCTCCGCCCCGACCCGAAGCGCCCGGGCGAACGCATCACCGCGCCGGCCAAGCTCCGCCCCCACTCGCCGGAGAACACCATCGGCGTGCGGGGGCTGCGCTTCACGGACGAGATGGTGGTCGAGGGCTACTTCATCCGCGTGGACCCGATTGCGGTGGTCATCCACGGGGCGACGGAGGCCGGGTCGTACTGGGGGGCGCAGACGCTTCTCCAGCTCATCCGCCCGCCGCGGCGCGGCTCGCTCTTCCGCCGCGGGCGCGGCCCCACCATCCCCTGCCTGTGGATGGCCGACTGGCCGTCGAACCGCGACCGCATCGTGCCGCCCGAGCTGAAGGTGCCGGCGGAGCCCGACGCGGCCGAGGAGTTCCTCAAGCTGGCCGCGCGCTACAAGCTCAACGGCATCCCCAAGGGGTCGGTGCCGCCCGACGACGCGGTGCGCGAGCGCCTGCGGCACATCAGCGGGTACCACCCCGTGCCGTGCATGGAGAAGTTCGTGCCCCTTCCCGGCGCCCCGCCGCTGGCCCGCCTGGCGCGCGAGGCGGCTGCGGAGGGCCGCACGCGACTTGCCCTGGCCGCCTTCGCCGAGGCCGCCTGGGGGCCGCCCGACCCCGAGCCGGGGCTGTTCCAGCAGCGCTTTGCCCAGGAATCGGGGGAGAAGCCGCCCGTCCCGCCGCCCGCCGCCAAGTGAGCATCGGCGGCGTGTTCAGGGCGCTCGATCGGTCAGATCAGTCGGATCAGTCGGATCAGTTCGGATAGGGCCCTTCTACCATGCCCGAGCCGCGCGCCGGCGCCAAGAGGCCCAGGAAGCGCTTCCTCAGGCAGCCGCAGATGCTGAGGGTGCTCTACGCCCTTGCGCCCGTGGCGCTGGCGGGCGTCTACTTCTTCGGCTGGCGGGTGCTGGCGCTCCTGGCCGCGTGCACGGCGGCGGGGGCGGCGACCGAGTGGCTCATGGCGTCGCGCCGCGGCGGCCCGCTCACCACGGCCAACTTCGTCACCTGCGCGCTCTACACCCTCTCGCTGCCGCCCACGATGCCGTTCTGGATGGCCGCCGTGGGCATTGTGGTGGGCGTGCTGTTCGGCAAGGAGGTGTTCGGCGGCTTCGGGCGGAACTTCGCCAACCCGGCCATCGTGGGGCGGGCATTCGTGTACGTGGCCTTCCCGATAGCCATGACGGGCAGCTTCGTGCCCGCCTTCCGCGGCTGGCCGGGCGGCTTCGCCCATTGGTCGCTGCCGGGCCTAACCTGGGCGCCCGACTGGCTCGCCTCGGCGGCGGACCGCGGGGTGGACGCCGTTACAGCGGCGACGCCGATGGTGGCGCAGCGCGACTTCGGCTTCGAGACACCCATCCTCGATCTGTTCCTCGGCAACATTGGCGGCACGTTCAGGGGCCAGTTCGGCGAGAAGGTGCTCGCAGCCGGCTGCATCGGCGAGGTGAGCGCCCTGGCGGTCCTCGTCGGCGCCGCCTACCTGCTCGTCACGCGCACGGCCAACTGGCGGCTCATGCTTGGGCCGCTCCTGGGCGCCGTGGCCGCCTGTGTGCTCTTCCGCCATGTCGCAGGCATCCAGGCGGTGCCGCCGCTGGCCTTCACGCTCTACTCGGGTGCGTTGCTTTACGGCGCGGTCTTCATGGTCACTGAGCCTGTCTCCGCGCCGAAGAAGACGGCCGCCATCTGGGCCTATGGCGTGCTCATCGGCTTCCTCATCGTGTTCCTGCGCTGGAAGGCGCAGTTCGCCGGCGCCGTGGCCTTCGCGATCCTGCTGGGGAACACGGTGGGGCCGTCGCTCGACCTGGCCGTGGCCGCCTGGCAGGACCGCAAGAAGCCAAAGAGGGAGGAGGACAGTTTGTAGTTCGGCCTTTAGGCGGTCTTCTGGGCGAAGGCACAGGCACTTCAGGGGCGCAAGACCGCCTGAAGGCCGAACTACGAACGCGTCCGTTCAGTCGCGGGACCTTTGGGCAACACACCCATGAGAGCCAACGTGAACAGCCCGCTCTACGTCCTCGGCTTCACGGTCGCCGTGTCGGCCCTCTTCACCGCGGCCATCACGGCGCTCCAGGCGGCCACGGCGGCCAAGGTGCGGCAGAACGAGGCCCTTCGCGAGGAGAAGGCCCTGGTGCGCGTGTTCGGCCTCGGCGACGCGGAGAAGATGAGCCCGAGCGAGATCGCCGCCACGGTGCGGAGCCGCGTCCAGCGGGGCCTCGTCGCGCGCGACCCCGAGACGGGGCGGGCGTTCGACCTCTTCCGCGCCCACGCCCCGCACTCGGAGGGCCAGGTGGAGGCCGTGGCCTTCCGCTTCGCCGGCACAGGCTTCTGGGCGCGCATCACGGGCCTCATGGCCCTCAAGCCCGACCTCAGCCGCATCGTCGGCCTCGTCTTCCTCGATCAGGCCGAGACCCCCGGCCTCGGCGGTCGCATCATGGAGAAGAAGTTCCAGGACAGCTTCAAGGGCCTCGTCGTTGCGCCCCCGGCCGAGGGGCACAAGTTCATCTACATCGGCGGCGGCGAGCCGTCGAGCGATAGCGATCCCCGCTCGGGCCGCTACGTGGATGCGATCACGGGCGCGACGCAGACGTCGCTGGCCGTGGGCCGCTTCCTCGACGAGAATCTCCGGCAGTTCCACCGCGCGATGGAGAGCGAACGGCGAAGGGGTAGATGAGGGGAACGGGGATGGGTGGATGAATGGATGAATGGATGAATGCAAGAGCCGGCCAGGCTCCTCTCTTTCATCCATCCATCCAATCATCCATTCATCCCCTGAACAATCGTGGTGGCCTCGATGATGCGAACGGCAGGACAGGCGAAGAAGGCGTTTGTGGCGCAGCTCTGGGACGACAATCCCGTCTTCCGCCAGGTGCTGGGCATCTGCTCGTCGCTGGCCGTCACGAACCTGATGTTCAACACCCTCCTGATGTGCCTCGGCCTCATCTGGGGCACGGCCCTCACCAGCGCCACGTGCAGCGCGCTCCGCAACTACATCCCCCAGCGCGTCCGCATGATCGTCCAGGTCCTCCTCGCCTCCGTCTACGTGATCGTGGTGGACATCGTGTTCCGCGCACGCTTCTTCGATGTCCACCAAGTCATCGGCCCGTACGTGGGGCTGATCATCACCAACTGCATTATCATGGGCCGGGCCGAGGCGTTCGCCATGAAGAACCCCGTGCTGCCGTCGCTCCTGGACGGCATCGGGGCTGGGCTGGGCTATTCGGGGGTGCTGATGACGGTGGCCCTGATTCGCGAGGTGCTCGGCTTCGGCACCGTGTTCGGCGCGCCGTTGCCCGCGCGCGAGGTGTGGTGGCACTCGTGGACGATCATGGTGATGCCGCCCGGCGCCTTCTTCGTCCTGGCGCTCATTGTGTGGGCCGCGCGGGCGCACGCCCTGCGCCGCGATGCGGCCCGGAAGGCCAAGGAGGCGAAGAAGTGAGCGAACTCTCCCCCGCCCATCTCCTCACCATCCTGGTCTCCGCCGCGCTGACGGACAACATTCTGCTCACGCGCTTCCTCGGCATGTGCTCGTTCCTGGCCATCAGCCGCCAGATGAAGGCATCGCTCGGCCTCGGCCTCGCCGTCACCTTCGTCACCACCATCACCTGTGGCATCAACGCCGCCATCTATGCCTGGGTGCTCAAGCCGCTCGGCATCGAGTCCCTGCTGCTCATCGTCTTCATCATCGTCGTCGCCGCCTTCGTGCAGTTCCTCGAGATGCTGGTCGAGCGGGTGAGCCTGGGCCTCTACTACGCCCTGGGCATCTTCCTGCCGCTGATCACGGTGAACTGCGCGGTGCTGGGCGCCGCCTTGTTCATGGTCAATCGCAATTACGGGGTCGTGGAGAGCACGGTGTTCGGCTTCGGCTCGGGCTTCGGCTGGATGCTCGCCATCGTGCTCATGGCCGGCATCCGCGAGCGGCTGAAGAACGCGCAGGTTCCGCCAGCCCTCGAAGGGCCGGGCATCACGCTCATCATCGCGGGCATCATTGCCCTCGGCTTCGTCGGCTTCAGCGGAATGGTGCAGCCATGAACGCCGGACGGCCCGCACTGGATGTCAGAGAGGATGGTTGGATGAATGGATGATTGGATGGTTGAGAAGCCCGGGAAACCGACTCTTCCGCCATTCATCCATCCATCCAGTCATCCATTCATCCACTCCCGTGCTACGGATTGACGCATGAGCGGCATGGCCTTCGTGCTCATCTCCACCGCTGTCGTCGCGGCGACGTGTCTCGTCTCGGCGGCCATCCTGCTCATCGCGGAGCGCTACTTGGCCAACTACGGCCAGTGCACCATTGACATCAACCAGGGCGCGAAGAAGCTCGATGTCCAGGGCGGCAAGCCGCTGCTGGCCACGCTGATGCAGCAGCAGGTCTTCATCCCCTCGGCCTGCGGCGGACGCGGCACTTGCGCCTACTGCAAGGTGACGATCACCGATGGCGCGCCGCCCATCGCGCCGACCGAGCTGACCCTCCTCACCGCGGAGGAGCTGAAGAAGTGCATCCGCATCAGTTGCCAGGTCAAGGTGCGCAACGACCTCGCCATCCAAATCCCCGAGGAGCTGTTCCTCGTCAAGCAGTACACGGGCGTCGTCGAGCGGATTCGCGACCTCACGCACGACATCAAGGAGCTGCGGATTCGGCTGGTCGAGCCGGCCGCCATCGAGTTCACCCCCGGCCAATACGTCCAGCTCGAAGCCCCCGCCTATGGAGACAACCCGGAACCCGTCTACC
The DNA here is from genome assembly GCA_016872855.1 of Planctomycetota bacterium. Classification (GTDB taxonomy): domain Bacteria; phylum Planctomycetota; class PUPC01; order DSUN01; family DSUN01; genus DSUN01. The sequence goes on along the minus strand of VGYV01000100.1, from coordinate 4,265 downwards.
GCGCCTACAGCATCTCCAGCCCCCCGGACGACACGGGCCACGTCGAGCTGATCATCCGCCTCGTCCCCGGCGGCATCTGCACCACCTGGGTCTTCACGATGCTCAAGGAGGGCGACGAGGTGCGCCTCAACGGCCCCTACAGTGAATTCTGCCTCACCGAGGGCGACGCCGAGATGGTCTGGATCGCCGGCGGCTCCGGCATGGCGCCCTTCTGGAGCATGGCCCGCCACATGCGCGAGCACGGCATCCGGCGGCCTTGCACCTACTTCTTCGGCGCCGTGAAGGAGCGCGACCTCTTCTTCCTCGACGAGTTCCGCGCGCTTGAGAAGGAGATGCCCAGCTTCCGTTTCCTCCCCGCCCTCTCTGGCGCGGAGAACGATAGCTGGGCGGGCGAGCGGGGCCTCATCACCCAGGTTGTGGACCGCCACGTGGCCGCCGGCGCCAACGCCGAGGGCTACTTGTGCGGCTCGAGCGGCATGATTGATGCCTCGATCAAGGTCCTCAAGGCGAAGGGAATTCCCGAAGACCGCATCTTCTATGACAAGTTCACCTAATCCGTAATCCGTAATGCGTAATCCGTAACCAGACAGGAACAGGTGCGTCCCCCTTCTTCTCTGGTTACGGATTACGGATTACGCATTACGGATTCGGGAGGCACAGGGGAACCCGTGATGAAGCAAAGCCCCCAACTCGCGCAGGTCGTGCGCCGGATGGCCGCCGGAGTGCTCTCCAGGGATGGCTTCCTCGGCGCCGACCCCCGCCCGCTCGAAGAGGTGCTCGACGCCGACGGCTCGGCCATCGCCGCGCTCGGCACGACCCACGAGGAGATCGCTGCGCGCCTCCGCGAGGTCTTCGACCAGGCCCGCGCCGCCCTCGGCACCCCCGTCCGCATCGGCGAGCGCCTCGTCGCCGTCCACCACGAGGCGATGGGTAGGATTCCGTGTCCGTGGGGCGGCTGCGGCGTCTTCCCGAAAGGGGAGGTGGAACTCACCGACACCGCCACGGGCGAGAGCCTGTCCCTCACTGCCTTGGGCATCCACATGGTGGGGAAGCACGGCTTCTACAATGGCCGGGGGACGCGCTATCGGCTGGAGCCGGATGCTATCGCCCGCCTGTTGCGGCAAGTCGGAGGATGAATGGATGGGTGGATGGTTGGATGAATGTCAGAATCTCTTGCCTGACACCCATCCACCCATCCAATCATCCATTCATCCAGCGGCTTCGCTCACGGCGGGCATTTGGCGCAGATGGAGCGGAAGAGGGTCGTGCTCAGGTAGCGGTCGCCGCGGTCGGGCAGGATCGCCACAATCGTGCCTGAACTCATCGCTTCCGCCACGTGAAGCGCCGCGGCGACGGCGGCACCGCTCGACATCCCAACGAAAATCCCCTCCCTGGTGGCCAGCAGCCGAGTCGTCTCGTAGGCCTCGCCATCGTCCACCGCCACCACCTCGTCCAGCATTCCGGGGTCGTATATCTTGGGGCGGATGGATTCGTTCATGTTCTTGAGGCCCTGGATGCAGTGGCCCTCGGGCGGCTCGACGCCGATGACCTTCGTGCCCGGCTTCTTCTCGCGGAGATACTGGCTGATACCCATGAGCGTGCCCGTCGTGCCCATGCCGGCGACCACGGCGTCCACCTCGCCATGGGTCTGCTCGAGGATTTCGGGGCCGGTCGTCTCGTAGTGCGCGCGGATGTTCCACGGGTTGTCGAACTGGTTGGGCATGTAGTAGCGGTCGGGCGCCTCTTCGAGGAGGCGATGGGCGCGGCGGATGGCGCCGTCGGTGCGCTCGCGGGCGGGGGTGAGGACGACCTCTGCGCCGAATGCCTGGAGGATGTGTTGGCGTTCGGTGCTGACGCATTCAGGCATGCACAGCTTCACGCGGTAGCCCTTTGCCGCGCCGATCATGGCGAGGGCGATGCCCGTGTTGCCCGAGGTCGGCTCGAGGATGGTCTTGTCGTGCGTCAGCTCGCCGGACTCCTCGGCGGCCTTGATCATGAAGTAGGCCGGGCGGTCCTTCACCGAGCCGCCGGGGTTATTGCCCTCGAGCTTTCCCAGGATGCGCACGCTGGGGCGCTTCCCGTTCAGATTCGTCAGCTCCACCAGCGGCGTATTGCCGATGGCCCGCATCACGCTCATGTGCCTGCTCTCCCTTCGCGCCCAACTGCCTGTGATGGCATTATACGCCTCGGCGCCGGTGGGAATCAAGAGACTTCGCCGGCTTGGGTGCAATAACGGTTCCTTGACCCCAACCCCCCCAAGTGCTAAGCTACAGCCCGGCAAACAAGGACAGGGGAAAGCGATGGACGGGACTCTGAAGCTGGCTTCTGCTTTCTGTCTCGCGCTCGCCTTCACTTGCGCTGCGCCCGCCCCCGGGGCGCAGCCGTCCGATGCGTATGAGGCGTTCAACCAGTTCTGCGCCGCGCACTTCGCGGCGGAGCGGGAGGAGGAGATGTACCGCGCCTTCGGCAAGGAGCTGAAGGTTGTCGAGGGCAGCCTCTGGCAGCACGTCTCCGAGGCATCCGCCTGCTTCGCCTGGCAGACGAATCTCCCCGCCAAGACCTCCGTGGAGTTCGGCACCACCGCAGCCTACGGCCAGAAGACGGCCGAGCCCGAGCGCTGCTTCTCCCTCCACCTCCACCACCTCAAGGGCCTGAAGCGCGACACCACCTACCACTACCGCCTCGTGGCGACCGACGAGCGGGGCAACAGGCTGGCCACGCCCGACGCGACCTTTGCGACGAAGCGGCTGCCCGACGCGGTGCGCATCCCCGACGGTGGGGCCGGGCCGCCATTCGTCCTCGACAGGCCAAACGCGACCTATCTCGTGACGCAGGACATCGCGGCGGACGGCACGGCCATCTTCGTCGCCGCCTCCGGCATCACCCTCGACCTCGGCGGCCACACCGTCACCTACGACGAGAAGCGCGACGCGGCGAACGAGGGGGCCTGCGCCATCCGCGGCCACAAGAGCCGCGGAATCGGCCTCTCCGACATCAAGGTCCTCAACGGCCGCGTCCGCCGCGGCAAGGGCGGCAGCAGCACGCAGAAGGTCTGGGACACCCTCTACAACCCCCTCTTCTTCAGCAAGCCGACGGGGCTGGAGGCCGCGGGGCTGGACGTTGACTACGATGGCTGCCAGGTGGCCGCCATAGCGCTGGTCGTCCGCGGCGAGAAGGTTGATTTACACCACAACGCCTTCCTCGACCGCGGCAGCGACCTCTTCAACCGCCACCTCGGCATGGACGTCGTGTCCTTCGCCGCCCAGGACTCCAAGCTCCACCGCAACCTCATCAAGCGGACGCGGCATCGCGGCGTCAACGCCTTTCAGAAGAACGAGGTCTTTGCCAACGAAATCTACGTTGACAGCTTCGCGACGAACTCCTACGGCATCATGTACTACAACCAGCAGGGTGCGGCGGGGCTGCACATCTTCGCCAACCGCATCTTCGGCACGGGCTATCACCCCATCGGCATCGGCTCGGGCCAGGGCTACAGCGACGTGAAGGTCCGCCACAACTACATCCAGATGCAGGGCACGAAAGCCGAGGCCCGCTGGACCGGCGGCCAGGGCGGCGGCGACGACCCCGGCCAGCTCCACCCCGTCAACGGCATTCGCCTCCAGCGCCCGCGCGGCAACATCGAGCACAGCGACAACTTCATCGTCGCCAAGGGCAGTGGCCAGGGCTGCCTGATGCGCTGCCTCTGGCTCGTCCCCGACGAAAAGGTCGGCCCGGGCGTCGTCTTCCGCAACAACCGCATCAAGCTCATCTCGGAGGATGGCGTGGCCGAGGGCTACGCAATCTCGGCCGGCGGCGCGCCCATTCCCCCGGACGCGACGACACTCCGCCATACAGTCAACCTCGAACGCAACACGGTCATTACCAACCTCTGCCACGTGCAGTTCGGCGACAACTACTCCCACGGCGGCTGCTACTTCTTGCAGAACAACCAGTTCATCAAGGTCGGCAACGACCCGCGCTACAAGACCATCCGCCTCGGCTGGAAAGGCTGGAAGTATGAGACCTTCGGCCACACCTTCATGGACACAACGTTCGAGGGTGGGGCGAGCTATGATTCCGTCTCCTTCGACGGCGCCCAGCGCGGCCGCTACGACTTCACGGTAGCCTGGTCCCTCGAGCTCAAAGCCCCGGCCGGCGCTGTGGTGGTCCTCAAGGACAAGTCTGGCCAGGAGTGGTTCCACGACAAGATGCCAGAGACAGGTAAGCTCACGCTTCCCGTGCCCGAGTTCGACCGCACCCGCGAG
>VGYV01000099.1 GCA_016872855.1 Planctomycetota bacterium | reverse complement strand
GCACCAGCGGCGGAAACGTCGCACCGTCCAGAAACCCTGCCGCGAACACCAAGGCGATGAAGGTGGGGTAAAGCAGTGTGCTGGCATCAACCGCCGCCAGCCCGCTCAGCGCCAGGGGGAGCAGGAGGCAGTAGGCGGCCATCGTCGTCACAATGCCCAGGAGGACGCTGGGCCGCCCCTCCCAGCGCCCAGCCGCCCTTGCTCCGAGCGCCAACCCGACCATGAACGCGGCGACGAGGAGGCCCACCTCGGCGTAGGCATAGCCGTAAGTGCTTTGGAACGCATAGATTAGGATGATCTCGGAGGCCATCCCGAAGAGGCCGGTCGCCGCGGCCACGGCGAGCAGGCCATAGGCGCGCGACGCTCCGCCGCGGCGGCGGGCGAACAGCAGCAGGCCCGGCGCGAGGACGAGCGCGGGCAGCGCCAGCCCGTGTGGAAACCGGAAGCTCAACGCCGCGCGGAAGAGCGCATTCGTCCCCCCGCGAAGCCCGGGGTCCTGGGCCGATGCGTCCCCTGAAACCACCTGGTTCCACACCAGCAAGGCGAACTGGTAGGTGATGGGACGCGCATCGCTGTTCACGGGCGCCTCGACTGCATCCAGTGTCCGGCGGAGCGAGTCCACTTGGCTGATGGGGATGAGGTTCTCAAACAGCGCGATGGCATAAGTCTCGCGCTCATTGGCGCTTGCAGCGTCGAGCCTGATGCCTCGCCTCGCGATCCGCCGCCCAAGAATCGCCGGGTCGAGCGAAGTCGTGCCCGGCTTCACGGTGGCGATGAAGGTGTGGCTCTCACCTGGCACCACAAGCACTTCGGGGAAGACGCCTTGGAGTGTGCGGAGGATGGAGGCGGAGAGCTGGCCGACGGTCTCGCCGACGTAATTGGCTGCCGCGGTTACACTTGTGATTAGGACACCATCCCAGCTCAGCGCCTCTTTGGCTTCGCGGAAGAACTCGACAGTGTAGAGGCGGTTCACAAAGGCCGACAACGGGTCGGGCAGATTGAGCACGATGAGGTCGTACTCAGATCCCCGGCACCGCTTGATGAAGCGCCGCGCATCAGCCAGATGGAGACGAAGCCGGGGATCAGCCCGCGGCTTGGAGAAGGCTAGAGCCAGGCCAAGCAGGTCTGGGTCCATCTCCAGAGCATCCATCCCCTCCACTCCGCAGTCGAGGAGCGCGCCCGGCAGGCGACCGAGGGTCCGGCCGACCAACAGCACCTGCCTCGGGGCTGGATGCTGGGCGAGTGCGAAGATGGCCTGGTTCCGCTCGTCCGTCGTCGGCGCGTCGGCGGGCGGAAGCGTCTCGACCAGGCCGCCGTCAAGGTAGAGCGATGCCTCGCGGTCACGCACAAGGGCCGCGAGCTGGCCATAGCGGGAGTCCACAGTCGCGCACAGACCGAACCCAGGGTAGAGCGCGCGCCAGTGGCGGGACTGGAGTTGCCAGTCGAGGTTGTGCACCGTGACCATCGTCGTCGCCCCCAGGCCGAGGACGATCCCGGTCGGCAGCCAGCGTCGCCCGCCTGCGATGAGCACGAGGAGGCAGAGGGCCGACGTGAGGGCCGGGCCGAGGGTCACAGGGTCAACCAGGCCGACGAGGAGGAAGGTGAAAAGGAGGCCGCCCAGCACCGCCCCCCAGCCATCCGCCTGGTAGAGCTTGCTGAAGTCCCCGGGTCGTGCGGCGTTGAGAGCGAGGACGAACTCGATGCCGCTGAGGAAAGCGACCGGCCCTGTGGCCAGGATGGCGGTTCCCACGGCCTCCATGAAGGTCAGCTCCGCGGCCCCGCCCCAGGCGGGCGAGCGGTGGCGTGCGATGGCGATCTGGCCGATGAGGAGCAGCCCGTTGAGCGCGAAGAGCGCTGTGGCGCTTGCGGATGCCCTCGCCGGCCACGCTCTGCCGAGGCGTCGCGCCGCTCGCCGGGCGAAGATCCCCGCGGCGGCGCTGCCTAGCGCCGTCCACAACAACCCTGCCGCCAACACGACCCCGAAGAAGACCTCCGTGCCGCGACAGGCGGCCAGCATCTCGCGGAACATCACGATCTGCGCGACCTGCGAGAACAGGCCGATGGCGACCACAAGGGCCGCGACGGCGCGGAAGGGGGGAGTTGCGGGGTCTTGGAGTGCGGCAACGTGTTGCCGCTTTGGATTCCCGCGAAGCGGGTCCGGCGCGGGCGTGGGCGAACATGGTTGCACGGAACTACCCTCATTCCCCCGCTCCGCTGGCATCCAAAGCGGCGACTTCGTCGCCGCACTCCAAAGGGCCGCTCCGCGGGCAGCGGGTTGCAGACGGGGCCTGGCTCAGCGGGATACCGACTGGCGCGGCGGGAAGATTCTGTTCGCTCGGCCCGCGATCTTGGACTCGAAGACCTCCAAGGGCGCGCCCGCGCCGGCAGCGGCTTGGACCAGGCGTTGGTCGGGTTCCTGCGCGACCGCGAACCCACGCACGCGCCCCTTCTCGCCTCTTGCACGTTCCTGGACGATGAAGGCCATGTACCGGAGGAGCTGGCCCACCGTGCGATCGGAGGCGCGGCCCCGCTTCAGCTCAATGACCACCCACCGGCGGCGGCTGTCTTGGGCCAGAAGGTCCAGCGGCCCTGTGGGTGTGGGATACTGCCGTCTGACGAGCTTCAGCCCGTTCTCCAACAAGTCGAGGTTGAACTCCAGGAAGTCCTCCATCGTTCGCTCAAGCACCTGCAATCTCCGGAATTCCCCCTCCGGCAGAGCGCGGAGATCGGGGGGCAGTTCACGTCGCGCCCTCATGTCCTGGAACAACCGCAGTGCCTCCTCAACCTCGCTGCGTGACCGGTAGTGGTCGAGGGCTTCCGCTGCCGTGGGCGACCGCTCCGGCTCGCCGTAGAAGGCGATCCAGTCCTCGATGTTCCTGAAGCGGATGTAGAAGTCCTGGCGCATGTGCTCCTGGACGAGCCTCTCCGCCTCGTCGAAGCGCAGTGGGTTGATGGATAGCCGCTGGTCCTGGGCATCGAATGACACCAACCCAGGTGTCCCAAGGAAACTCAGCATGTAGGAGCGGTTCAGTTGAAGTGTATTGAGAAGGCTCTTTCGTCTGCCTGTGGCGACGATACGCCCTTCCTTTATGATCGGCAGGCGCTCCAGAGCAGCCAGCAGCGCCTGTCGCTCGGCGTCTCCCAAGGCAAGGTAGGCCCGGATGAGTTCCGTGGCCCAGGTGACGTCGCCATCGTCGCGCATGCGACCGATGAAGAGTTCGTAGCACTCCAGGGGGACCCCGCTTGGGAAGTGCGTGAGCACCGCGAGGAGCGCAAGATAGGGGAACACGCCAGCCTCCGGCTCCGCCCTGCCGACGGCCGGGTTCGGGTACATGTAGCGGCGCAGTTGCCGTGCGACAAGAGTGGGCAGCTCCTTCTCACGGCACCGCAGAAAGGCGCGGCCCGCGGGGGTGATCTGGATGACGCTCTCCTCGCCTACCCACACGAGGCCGAGGCTGTCATGCACTTCCTTGATCATGCGCACGAGGGCCGCGTAGTCCGGCGAGCCTTTGCGCGCGCAGCGTGGCTTGATCAGGCGTTCGCGGAGCAAGGCATCCGTGTACGGAATCTGCACGCGGCGCCAGTGCTTGCCCTCGTACTGCACAAGGACTCGCAGCCGTTCGCGGATGGTGGATAGGTTCGGGGGCTTGATCGTGAACCCCTTCGGCTGATACCAATAGAAGGGGTCGTTCGCATATCGCTCGACGAACTTCTCCCATCGGTTGGCCATAGTGCTTACCCGAAGAGTTGCAGGGTCTTGTCGGTCCTGGAAGATCTGAGCTTGACACGCGGGATACGGATGTCCACGGCAGCAAGCTTGTCAAGCCCGAGGCGATGGCGGGCGAAGGCGCAGTAGTCGGGGTTGAGGTCAATGCCAATGTAACGGCGGCCGGTGGACTTGGCGGCGAGGCAGGTGGCGCCCGTGCCACTGAACGGGTCGAGCACGATGTCACCGGGGAAGCCGGCTTCTGGCACGGCGGCAAAGGTGTACATGAGGATGAGGCGCTGGGGCAGCTTCACAGGGAAGGGCGCGGGGTGCCCCCCCGTGCGCGCCACGTCCTCCGGGTAGATGGGCCATATCTGCATCGTGAGGTTGAGCCATTGCTCCTGGGTGAGCTTGGAGCGCTCCTTCACGGCCTTGGGGAGCGAGCGCGGCTTGCCGGGCTTGACGAACACGTTGATGAACTCGATCGTGTTGTCCTCGTAGAGGTTCGGCGGATAGGGGTAGCTGCCGAACATCTTCACGCTCGTCTGCTTCTGCCAGATGAAGAGGCTGTAGCGTTGGAGCCTGCATCGGCCGCCGCTGAGGATCGAGAACTCAATGTCGTTGTTGAGGTTCTTCAGGTGCCGCGTATGCGAACTGTTGTCGTCCTTCTTTGGGACGGGCACGATGGCGGTGTTGATGCAGAGCTTGCCGTTGGGGACAAGTACCCGCTCGGCCTCGGCCCAGACCTCGAGCAATTCATCCAGGTACTTCTCGTAGCCCGTCTGCCCGATCTGGCCGGCTACACCGTAGTCCACAAGGTTCCAGTATGGGGGGCTTGTGACGATGAGGTGGACTGAGTCCGATGGGAGCTGCCGCAGGCTGTCCGCGGCGTCGCCGCAGATGACCTGGTTGACGAATGACTCGATGGGTTGTTCCTTCCGGCTCACCGCGCGTTCCTCGGTTGCTTGATGCCGCCATTATGCATGAAACTGGATGCCTGTTCAAGGGGCTCGCTGAATGCTAGCGGGACGCTGGAGGCTTTGGAGCATGACCCTGGGTGTCACGTCCACAGGCCTGGGAGGGCGGTGCGGCAGAAGGGGCAGCGGCCGTCGCGGAGGTCGTTCTTGAGGACCTTGAAGCCGAGGCGGCGGATGGTGGGCTTGCCGCAGCGGGGGCACGAGGTGTGGTTGCCGTCGTGCGGGGCAAGATTGGAGATGTAGACGAATCTCAGGCCCTCAGCCTTGCCTATCTTCATGGCCTTCTCGAGCGTGGCCTGGGGCGTCTGCGGGCGGTTGAGCATCTTGAACTTGGGTGTGAAACGCTCAAGATGCCACGGCGTGTCGGCACCCAGGTTGGCCTTGATCCAGCGGGCGATGTCGGCCACCTCCTTGTCGGAGTCGTTCATTGCGGGGACGATGAGGGTGGCGACTTCGAGCCACTTGCCGGCCTTGCGTATCTGCTGGCAGGAGTCGAGGACGGGTCGGAACGAGCGGGCGCCGGTGCAGGCCTGGTAGAACTCGTCGGTGAAGCCCTTGATCGTCACGGTCACGCCGTCGAGGACGTTGAGGAAGTCGGCCAGCGGCTTCGGCTGGATGTAGCCATTCGAGCAGAGGAAGACGCGGAGGCCCGCCTTCCTCGCGGCCGCGGCGAGGCGCTTGTTGAACTCGATGTGGGTGGTGCCCTCGGTGTAGGTGAAGGTGAGGGACTTGATGTCCTTGGACTTGGCGAGGCCGAGGGCCTCGGCTTGGTCGAACTTGAGGTTGCGGGTGTCGCGGGGGCATTCCTGGGAGAACTGCCAGTTCTGGCAGTACTGGCAGCGGAGGTTGCACCCCGCGTGGGCGACGGAGAGGGTGTTCGAGCCGGGGAGCACGTGGTTGAGGGGATTCTTCTCGATGGGGTCCACGTTGAGCACGCAGGGCTGTCCGACGCCGTGGGTGTGGAGCCTGCCGCGGATGTTGGTGCGGACACGGCAGCGGCCGAGTTCGCCGGGCTTGAGGATTTCGCGGTGGGGGCAGAGGCCGCAGGTGACGGAGCCGTCGGGGTTCTGCGCGTAGTATTCGCCTTCGGCGGGCGGCAGCACCACGCCCTTGTCGGGCGGCATGGCGGCGTGGGCAAGGGTGGGGGCAAGCTCAAGGGCGATGCCGAGGCGGGCCATTTCGGCGATGAACTGTCGGCGATTCATGGGGTTGGCTCCCGTTGCGAACAGGGCGTTCAGGTCCCAACCAAGGCTCCTGCCGCAACCAGGGGGGATGATTGGATGGGTGGATGAATGGATGATTGTCTGGCACCCATCCATCCATCCACCCATCCATTCATCCGCTCTTCTTCGCGCCCAGCCTCTCCTCGAGGATGGGGATGATGCGGGGGTGGAGAAGCCAGCGTGCGGCGCGGGAGACCTCGCGCGGGCGAGCCTTGTCGCGGACGACGCGCGAGCCCTCGACGATTTGGCCGAGGCGCTCCTGGGGGTTGAGCTGGGCCGCGAGCTTGGCCTTTTCGATCTCGAACTCGGTGTCGCTCATGGCCCGGGCCTTTGTCACGAGGTCAATGAAGCGCTGCTTCTCGGCGGCGCGGACTTTGGCGTCGGTGATTTCGAGGCGGCCGTGGCCGAGGCGCTCGACGTAGCGGTCGGCCATCTCGCCCTGGCGCTCGCGCCAGATGGGGGCGGGAATCTTGCGGAAGTGGCTGAGCATCTCGACGCCGCGCTCGCCCTCGGCCTGGCCGGCCCGCACGGGGTCCTTGAGGTCCTGCGGCGGCACGAGGCAGGGACGGAAGGTCTCGATGATCTGGAGCTGGCCCTCGGTGAGGATGCTCTGGAGCTTGGCGTCGAACTCGGGGAGGGCCTGCTCGACGAGTTGGGCGCGGCGATTGCGGAGGTCCTTGAGCAGGTTCTCGTAGTGGAGTGCGCGGCGACTGAGCGCGTCGCCGGGCGGCTCGCCCTTGTTGGCCTCGGCCTTGAATGCCTCGTAGGCGGCCTTGGCGTCGGCGAGGGCCTTGCGATAGCTCTCGGCGAGGGGGCCGGCCGTGCGGCGTTCGGCGGCCTTGCGCGCGAGGGCCAGGAGGTCCTCGGTCTGCTGCTTCGAGAGGCGCAGGCCGTTGAGGAGGTTGATCGTCGAGATGTCCTGGAACAGGTCGTCGAGTTCGCGTTCCCCCTCGACGCGTTCGCCTGGTGGCGGCCCGAAGGGCTCGCCCGCCCGAGCCGCGGGCGCTGCCAGAGCGAAGAGAAGCGTTGAACCGACCAGACCCCAGCACGTCGCGCGCATTGCGAAGCCTCCTGACACGGTTTTGTCGCTCCCCAGCCTACCACACGGGAGAGGGGATTGCAAACCCTGTGCCGGGTAACGATGCCTGCGGCTAAACCGTTGCTGCGTCTGGACTTGCGGCACAGGGCACTGAACGCGCCGGGTGCCGCGGTGTGCTGAAACCCCACAGCGACGTGTAGGGAGATTCGTCACTTGGCCCCCGTCGCATCCAGGCGCTTGAGGTAGTTGGCGTAGACGCGCGAGGCGCCGGGGATGAGGAGGAAGAAGGCGGCCTTGTGCGGCCCCTCACCGGGGGCGGGCACGATGGCCTGCTTGACGGCCTTCGACAGGGCGTCCTTCTCGACCTCGAACTCGACGTCGGAGCACTTGCGGGCGCGGTCGAGGGCCTTAGCCACGGCCTCGCGTGCGGCGGCCTTGCGGGCCGCGTCGGCCCCGGGGCTGGCCGCGGCGGTGAAGTAGTCCGCGTAGCCGAGGATGCCCTCGCGCATCATGGGCCAGAGGGCGTCGGAGCAGGCCCTCACGCGGCGGAGGAGGTCGAGCGCCTTCTCAGGGGCCTCGGCCTGGCCCGCGCGGACGGGGTCGCTCAGGGATTGCGGGGGCACGAGGCAGCAGGCGAAGCCGCCCAGGATGGCCTTCTGCGGCTCGGTGAGCACCTCCTCGACCTGGGACGAGAGCTGGAGGAGCTTCCAGATGCCCCGCTTGCCATAGATGCCCTCCATGTGCGCGAGGTCCATGAGCTTCTTCGTGCCCGTGCCTGCGGCGGCGCTCATCGGCTGGCCCTGGCTCGCCGAGGGGACCATGTGGCAGCTCACGCAGTCGGTGTTGATGGCCGTGGGCACGCTGCGGAGGGTGGAGCGGATGGCCTTGCTCTCGGCCGCGCGGCTCAGGTTCACGCGGTCCTCGAGCTCCTTCGGGATGGGCTCGCCCCTAAGGAGTAGCGGGCGCAGTTCGAGCCAGGCCTTGCGCACGCCGTCCAGTTCGGGCGACATGGGGGCGCGGAGCGAGGGCGGCTCGGGCGCCACGGCCTCGACCTGGCGGGCGAGGGCCATCAGCTTGCCCGCCTGCTCCTTCGAGAGATTCAGGCCGTTGACCACATTGATGTTCGAGATGTGGAGGAACAGGTAGCCCATCTCGCGCAGGCTCGCATCCCAGTTCACCTGCCCCGCGTCGGCGGAGGCGGCGACCACGATGACCAGACAGCTCAACAGGAATGCGCGCGTCATGGCAATCCTCCTCAGCCTCGGCCTCCCTCGTTCTGTTATACAGGGGAGTCGGGTAGGGAGTTTCGCAGGTGATCATGCCTTCAGTACGATCGCGTTCTTGAGCTTGCGGGCCGCGCGCTCGAAGGACACGAGGCGGCGTCCCAGGCGCTCGTACTGTGCGTGGATCAACCGGTCAACGAAGCCGGGCTTCTTGGTTCCGCCAAGGGAGGACTGGAGGGCGTAGACTGCCCTGCTACCGGGTTCGGGGGAAACGCTGCCCGACAACAGAAGCGCGAGCAGCGACCGGGCAGCGTCCTCCTTGGGCACACCATAGTGGTCATGCAAGGCGAAGTAGGCTTCGGCGACCACGAGGTCGGACACCATGACGGGCCTACCCGCGGCGCGTGCTTCCTGGACGACGAGCGCAGTCGCCCGCCACGTCTGTGCGGGGGGCAGGCCGGTCAGCAGGCGCACCACTATCGAGGTGTCCAGCCCCCGGGCGTCCTCTACCTCAGTGCTCGCCACGTTTCCTGGCCGTTGCGATGCTTCTGCGAATGGCGTCCATGCTGTGGGACTTCCCCTCTGCATATCGTCTCAGGCACCCGAACCAACTGGGGACCGCCGGCTCGTCCCGCCGAAGCACCCAGACCTCCTCGCCATCCACGACTCGCTGCTCCACGGCGACCTGGTCGCCTGGCCTGAGCCGCATCTGCTCGCAAAGGGCCCGCGGAAACGTTGCCCGGGCCTGACAACCGCGTTGACCTGCGGGAGATGCATTTCTTGCTGCCCGGATGCCGCCTGAGGCGCATCGAGGGCGCCACAGAGCTGTGGCGCTCCACCTAAGATGAGTGATACCAATGCCTTACGTCTGCACTTGATGGGACACGGGGGGCCGGGATCGGAAGTTGGCTTCAGATACCAAGTCCGCCGGAGGCCCCCGTGGCCGCCCGCTTGCTACGCAGCCAGACGATTTCGATGGAATCGTAACACGCTGGCACGGCAGACTTTAGGGACATGGCTGGCGTGGGAAGGGCGTTCGCCATATCGTTCTTCTCCCTCAATGGCATGCCAGTTGCTCTGGCATAGGATTGACTGGGGCAGAGAGATGTCCCAGGAGGCCCCTTGAACCGTGTGGCATCGAGAGTGAAAACTCAGGAGGCGGACAAGGCATCGGCGCTGCATCGGCTCTCACGTGATGGCGCCGGGGCGAGGGGCCACACTTGATAATCTCGGGGGCGACTGGCTGAACGCCAGCGTCTCGTCCAGCCGCCGTGGTGGAGTGGGAGCTTGCGGATATCCCCCCCGCCGCCCGCAGGCTAGCCACCACGGCAGTCTGGACGCCCGGCGAACGGCTGTCTCACGCACCGTTTCCTTGGCCGACGCGACGGCCAGCAACGTCGCAGAGGTCCTTCAGAGTGCTGCCAGTCGCCCCCGCCCTTCTTCCCCAAGTCACTTTCAGCGATTCGGCTCATTGGTGCAAAGACTGCCTGAAGGCAGGACTCCCAACGGGCCGCTCTCCTGGTTCGGAGTCCTGCCTTCAGGCAGTCTTGTCCACTCTGAGGGTGCCGCCGAATCGCTGAAAGCTATCCAGCCATCTGGCACACGCAGGCGCTCTCGCGACCGCTCAGGCCGTAGAGCGCGCACACGCGTTGGTCGAGCGCGCCACACGCTTCGCCAAGCGCTGCCTCTTCGCCAGCCATTGCCAGGGCCTCGATGCGGCGCACCAGCGGGATGAGTTCCCCCGCCTCGCGGGCGAGCGGCAGGGCCTGGAGGTGGGAGACCTTGACCTGTGGGAACGCCCGCTGGCCGCTGTCGGGGTGGCAGCTTCGGTGGTAGAAGGCGAGGGCGGAGCTGTTGAGGAGGCCGAGGAGCGCGGCGTCGTCGAGGCCCGGCACCCCGTAGCAGGCGAGGACGCTGTTGCGGAACCAGGTAGGCGCCACGTGGCGTGCGGCGATGGGGCGGCTGGCCGTCTGGCGGATGAGGATGCGCGCGCCCAGGTAGGCATCGGGGAGGCGGATGCGGAAGTAGCGGCCTGGGGGCCGCGGGGTCACATCTTCATTTGGCACATGGCGGCCATGTGCCAAATGAAGATGTGACCCCACGTCGAGCCACCGGCGGGCCGCCGCCAACCGGAAGGGCTGGATGCAGCGGCCCTCGCGGACCGGCTCCAGGCCGGGGCCGGGAGCGTCGTGGAGCAGCAGGTCGGCACTGTTGCCCGTGTGAACGCCCGGGTCGCGGAACGTGCCGGGCGGCGCCGGGGGATGGCGGCGCATCTTCTCCAGGATCGCCGGCGCCAACTGGGAGGGGATGAATGGACGAATGGATGGGTGGGTGGGTGCTCTGGCATTCATCCAGTCATCCATTCCTCCATCCATCCCCTCCGTAGCAGGGGACGTGCGGCGAAGATAGAGTATCGCCGCGGGCTGCACGACGCCTGGAAAGCGGTCCTCTCCCAGCACCTCGGGCGGCGGGTCGAAGCGGCAGGTGGCGAGGGCTGCCTGCCGTGCGGCCTCGTAGCCGGCCAGGTGGCACACCTGGTGCGGCAGCACGAGCGCGGCGCGCCCGCCGGGGCGCAGGAGGCGCGCCACGAGCTCGAGAAACGCCCCGTGCGCGGTCGGCCAGCGGTGGAACGAGGCGAAACGCTCGGCGAGCGCGCGGCGGCGGCCCGCGTCGAGCGGGGCCGCCTGGCGCCCGGAGTATGAAATCCACGGCGGATTCGTCAGCACGGCGTCGAAGGCCTCGACGCCCAGGAGCACGGCGGGGCCGGTCATCAGGCTGTCGCCGACCACGATGTTGCGGTGCAGCTCCTCCCGCGTGCAGCCTGCGGCCTCGGCCACCGCAGTGCGCGCCAGGTCCACCGCGCGCGGGTCCACGTCAATGCCGTAGAGGCAGCGCATGGCGGCATGGCGACGCAGGCCGGGGTCATCGCCCGCCAACGCATCTAGCGCCGCCACCAGGAAGCGGCCGCTCCCCACCGCGGGGTCAAGCACCCGCAGGCCGAGGGCCTCCCAAGGCGTTAGGCCGTTCGAGAGCGGGCCGAGCGTGGTGCGAACCATGCGCTCGATGACGGGATGGGGCGTGTAGTGGGCGCCCAGGCCGCGCGCCTGGCGCTGCACCGCTGCCTCCAGCTCTGCGAGGGCGAGGGAAGGGGCCATCGGGCCGCTGCGGCCTCTTTTCGGGGAACCGCGCGTGGAGCGGGGAGGGGGACGCGAGGCTTGTGGCCATCGCACCCTCCCACAGCATAGCGTGTCCGGCCGCGCGTGTCAATGCAATTCCGGGAATGTCAGCGCTCAGGAGTAGGATGAGCCGAAAAGGGGAATGTCCCCTTTTCCACCTCGCCGCAGAAAGCGCTTGCATTCACAACATGTTGGCGCTAGAATGCGGCCAGACCATAGGGCTAGTGGGCCGCTATCCCCGTTTCTCGGCGGCACAGCCCGGGGTCCTACCCCGCGACAGCCCGTCCAGACACAGCCCCGCGAGGAACCCATGGCAGAAGAGTCGGCTCAACGCACCCTGGAGTTCACGGCCACGCCGCTGCCGACGGGCGCGCGCACGCCGCCGGTGGAAGCGGCCGAGCCGCCGGCGCCACCGGGGCGGCGGCGCGTCACCGCTGTCGAGCTCGCCAAGCAGCAGCGAGAAATATCAGTCTCAGAGTTCTTCACCAAGAACCGCCACCTCCTGGGCTTCGACAACCCGCGCAAGGCGCTTCTCACCGCCATCAAGGAGGCGGTGGACAACTCGCTCGACGCCTGCGAGGAGGCGGGCATCCTGCCCGAAGTCAAGGTGATCGTGAAGGAGGTGCGCAAGGAGGAGCGCTACCGCGTGATCGTGGAGGACAACGGGCCGGGCATCGTGGCGAAGCAGGTGCCGCGCGTCTTCGGGAAGCTCCTCTACGGCTCGAAGTTCCACCGCCTCAAGATGTCGCGGGGCCAGCAGGGCATCGGCATCTCCGCCGCGGCCATGTACGGCCAGCTCACCACCGGCCAGCCCGCCGTCATCATCTCCAAAATCGGCCGGGGCAAGCCCGCCATGCGCTACGAGCTGATGATTGACACCAAGAAGAACGAGCCCCGCGTGATCAGCGAGGCGGAGTGCGACTGGAACGGCGATCACGGGACGCGGGTGGAGATCGAGCTGGAGGCCCGCTTCCAGCGGGGCCGCCAGAGCGTGGACGCCTATCTCGAGCAGACGGCGATCACGAACCCCCACGTGCGCATGCTCTACACCCCGCCCGACGGCGACCCGCGCGAGTTCCCCCGCGCCACCACGGAGCTGCCGCCCGAGCCCAAGGTGATCAAGCCCCACCCCCACGGCATCGAGCTGGGCATGCTCATGACCATGCTCGAGGACACGAAGGGGCGGAACATCCGCTCATTCCTCACCCACGAGTTCTCCCGCGTGTCGGGCCGCGTGGCCGAGAACATCCTGGCGGCGGCGAAGATCGAGCCCAGCGCCCGCCCCAGCCGCATCGCCCGCCAGGACGCCGAGACCCTCTACAACGCCATCCAGGCATCCAAGATCATGGCCCCGCCGTCCGACTGCGTGGTCCCCATCGGCGAGGACCTGCTCCTCAAGGGCGTGAAGAAGGAGCTTGAGGCGGACTTCTACGCCGCGGTGAGCCGCCCCCCCTCAGTCTACCGAGGCAACCCCTTCGCCATCGAGGCGGCCGTGGCCTACGGCGGCAAGGTGCCCGACGAGGGGCCGGTGCGGGTCTACCGCTTCGCCAACCGCGTGCCGCTCCTCTACCAGCAATCGGCCTGCGCCATCACGCGGGCCATAAGCTCCATCTCGTGGCGGCCCTACGGCCTCTCCCAGCCCAGCGGCTCGCTGCCGATGGGGCCGGCCATCGTCGTCGTCCACATGGCCAGCGTCTGGGTCCCCTTCACCTCCGAGAGCAAGGAGGCGATTGCGCACTACCCCGAGATCATCAAAGAGATCAAGCTCGCCCTCCAGGCCTGCGGGCGGAAGATGAGCCTGCACATCAAGCGGCGACGCCGCGACGCCGAGGCCGAGCGCAAGCGCTCCTACATCGAGAAGTACATCCCCCACATCGGCATCGGGCTGCGCGAAATCCTCGCCCTCAGCCAGCGCGAAGAAGAGGGCATCGTCGAGAGGCTGACCGAGATGTTGCACAAGAGCCGGAAATAGAAGCGGTCGTACCCTTCCTCTACGGAGGGGTGATGGAGGTGCCTAGTGGGGCAACTGCCGATTACCAAGATCATGTCAGAAGGGCACCCGCACTCCATCGGGGCGCCGGGCCCGCGGTATCGGCTTTACCTCGACGAGTCCGGCGACCACGTCTACCGGGACGAGCGGGCCATGGCCCAGCTTGCGCATCGGTTCCTCGCTTTGTGCGGTTGCTTCTTCCAAGCGGACCACTACGTGGCGTTCCACGATGAGTGGGAGCGCATGAAACGCCGGCACTTCCCCCATAGCCCGGATGAGCCAATCCTCCTCCACCGAAAGGACATCATTGACCGGAAGGGGCCTTTCAAGAGCCTGAGAGAACCTGATGCGGACAGAGCTTTCGGCGAGGATCTGCTCCGAGTCGTTGCTGAGGCCCGGTTCGCGATGGTCATGGTGATTGTGGACAAAGCTCTCCTCCGGAGCCTCTATCCCATTCCTCTTAACCCCTACACTGAGGGCTTCGGTGTTCTCCTCCAGAGGTACTGTGGGTTTCTGAACCACGCGAACCGGCGCGGCGATGTGATGGCCGAAAGCCGGGGCCGAAAGGAAGATGAACTCGTCAAGAATGTCTATCGCGACACCTACGCCCGCGGCGACTTGCAGCACAAAGCCGAGTTCTACCAGCGGGTTCTCACCACCAAGGAACTGAAGCTGGAAAGGAAGCCACCGAACATCTCAGGACTCCAGCTGGCGGACATCCTGGCCAATCCCCTTCGCCAAGCGATCCTGGCGGACCGTGGCTTGTGCCAGACCGAGGTCAGTTCCTTCGGCCGGCGGCTCGCCACTGCTGTCGAGGCGAAGTTCTGCCGAGACCCCTACACGGGAAGTGTTGAAGGCTATGGTAAGCTGTTTGTGCCCAAATAAAGAAAAGACCCTTTTCAGGGCCTTTTCTTCGCTAGCCCTTACGGGCTATCCACCTCCAGTGTCCTGGATTACTTGCATTCTACCACTGGTGGAATCCCTTGTCAAGCGGAAAACGTAACCCAGGGCACGTTTCAGGCCCCGAACGACTCGGAGAATTCAGCACGATGGCAAAGAAGGCCCCCAGGAAAGCCCCTAAGCACGACAATGGCAAGGCCCTCGCGCGGATGATTGAGGTCGCGCGTGATATTCACGGCGACATCCGCCGCGAGAAGAAGCCGCACATGAGCTTCCCCATCCGCGCCCTGTCCAACGTGCGCTACGACACAGGCTCGGGCGCGTTCAAGATGCGGGGGCGCACCTCCCGCCGCGATTTCGCCTACGCCACCGTCAAGACCTTCGCACAGTCCATCCGCATGCTCGCGCTCTCGAAGGCCGTCGTCGAGGACGACGACATCATCAACAAACGAGAGGCGTACTACCGCTCGAAGAGCTGGGCCGAGGCCGCGTTCCACGAGCAGCCCGAATCGGACACCGTGATGGACGACCTGGAGGCGATGCTGGGCTTCAACCGCGAGCAGATCGGCTTCATCCCCGACGAGCACGGCGGCTCCGTGGCCGGCCGCCTCATCGTCATTGACCAGGACCCCTCGACGGGCGAGGACGTCGAGATAGACTGCACCCGCTTCGGCACGGGGGCCTACAGCGTGCCGCCCCAGGTCGAGCAGCTCACCTTCCGCACCGCCGCCAAGTTCATCCTCGTCATCGAGACCACCGCCATGTTCCAGCGGCTCGTCAAGCACGCCTTCTGGGACACGGCGGACTGCATCCTCATCTCGATGGGCGGGGTGCCGACGCGCGCCTGCCGCCGCTTCATTCGACGCCTGGCCGATGCCTATCGGCTCCCCGTATACGCCTTCACCGACGGCGACCCCTACGGCTACGCCAACATCTACCGCACCCTGAAGGTCGGCTCAGGAAACGCTGTCCACCTCAACGAGTTCTTCTGCGTCCCCTCCGTCCACTACCTCGGCGTCACGCCGCAGGACATCGTGGACTACAGCCTGCCCACCCAGCCGCTCAAGGAAATTGACATCAAGCGTGCGAAGGACGCCCTGAAGAACGACCCGTTCTTCCACCACCACAAGGAGTGGCAGCGGGCGATAGACCAGATGATCAAGATGGGCGTCCGCGTCGAGCAGCAGGCATTCGCCGCCCACAGCCTGAACTTCGTCGTCGAGCGGTATCTGCCCGAGAAGCTGCGCAATCCCAGGAAGTTCCTGCCGTAGATTGACAATGCCCACGGCTGAGCGTATGATCCTGTTTCGCCAGGAGATATACGACGCTTTGGGAGCGCTCGTGGAAGTCCACGAGAAGTTCCCTGTGGACTTGGGGCATCGGCGCCCCGAGGAGATGGGAGATGACGATTGACAGGCGAGTTGTCGCGGCGAAGCTCACCGCGTATCTCAAGCATGAGATCGCGCTCGACGAACTCGTGGACTGGGCCGAGCGCGCCATGATGGAGGGGGACTTCGCCGAGGCTGATCTCACCGTGGTTCGCGACGTGGTGAGCCGTCTGGGCCTCGCGGACGTGCGCGCCTTCGGCCTTCTTTGGGAGGACTGCGAGGAAATGCTCCGCCAGCTCGGCGTCGCCGTTCGCCTTCGCCTCGTTCCTGCATAGGGCTGGACAACAGTGAGGATCTTTTGCCTTGCGTTCATCGGTCTGGTCTTGGCGCAGGGGGCTGGATGGGCGGAGGAGGCGAAGAGCGACCCGCAGATCGCCTACGAGTGGTTCGCGGAGCGGGTGAAGGCCCTGAACTCCCCCGACCGCGAGGCCCAGCGGCGCGCCGGCAGGGAGCTCATCGAGTTGCGGCAGCGGGTGGTGGCCCGACATCTTGAGACTCTCCGGAAGGAGAGGATCCCGCCGAGGAACTCGGACGCTGTTCGGCAGGCGATCCACCAACTCGGCGAGCTTCGCGCCGTCGAGGCTGTCCCTGAACTCTTGCGGTGGTATACCTGGGCCAGGCCCCACTGGGAGCCAAAGGATCCCTTCTCTGCGGTTTCGCCATTGCGTCTGCCCCGTGAGTGTTTCGACCCGCCGGCTCAGATCGCGCTGGATGCCATTGGCTTGGCCGTCGTCCCGCACGTGCTCCGCTACGCCGCAGGCGTGGACGCCTCGACGAAGGAGGGCGTCGAGCTCCTGGGCGAGCTATGGGGAACCGTATACCTCGCGTGCGGCGACGAGGAGCTCTTCCGCTGCCGCCTCCAGCGCGCCATCGAGCGAGAGGAGACCGCGCGCGGCAAGGCCAGCTTGCGCACGATGCTCGAGCTGTTCAACAAGCACATGGGGCCGCCTCCACCTTCGTCAGGGGGGCACCGCTGATGAAGCCCATGCAGCTCTCTCTGCTGATTTGCGTGGGCGCCTGGGTCGCAGGAGGATGCGCCCAAGCGCGGCCGCGCCGAGGGCCCGCCTCGGCCACTGACGAGCTCAGCCCGAAGCTCCAGCAGTATGCCGCTCACGAGGCTTCCTGGCGCTCCCTTCTGTTGCGCGAGAGGCCGAGCGCCGAGGAAGCCAAGCACCTTGGCGAGGCGGTCCGCGTAGCCGGTGAACTGCGACAGCGGAACTCGGATGCCTATCGCGTCCTGCCCGATGTCGGCATCCCGTGGGACGACGCGCCCCCTGAAGCCAAAGCGGACCAGGCGCGCCGTGGCCTGCCCCATCACACCCTTTACTACCCGCTGGTCTGGACGCTCATCCGCGCAGACCGCAGAGAATCCGGGTGGGCGGTGGACTGCCTGCTGTTCCGCGTGGACGTCTCGACCGAGGAGGGTCGCCAGCGGGTCTACAACATCCAGTGCGTTCTCATTGGCCTGTACGGCCCGGACGTGAACTACATCCTGGCCAAGCGCTACCGGCTGGACAGCAGAATCTCCAGGGAAGTCTCGAGCGTGGGCGCGGCGATTCGATACCTCCGGGAGACGCTAGACGACCCTCATCCAGTGTCCGGGAGCCGTTGGGAAAAGGCATACGCCCTGAGCCTCTACGAGCGCTACTACGAGCCCAACGAGCCATGAGCAACCCGATGCGCGATTACACCCCCTACCAGCGCGGCATCATCAAGCGCTACTACGAGCACAAGCCCGACCTGATGCTCCAGAAGCTCAGCGAGCTGGTGTCGGACCTCATGGTCACCGACGACGCGAAGAAGCGCACGCGCCTGTGGTCCCAGGCCGAAACCGCGCTCAAGAACCTCAAAGTCCCCTCCTGGCGCATCGCCCGCATCCTTGAATCCCAGGACCCCAATCTGCTGGCCGAGGTGGTGAAGGACTTCTTCTGAGGGAACCAACCCGACGCCCTCTTTACTTGTCATTCCGAGCGTAGCGAAGCGAAGTCGAGGAATCTCTCTTGCCCTCGCGCCGCGAGAGGAGAGATGCCTCGACTCCGCTCGGCATGACAATGGTCTCGGATGTCCCGCGCTCGGCTAAATGGCTCGCCACGATTCCCGGTCGTTCGATCCCTGGGCACCACGGCGCTCTTGTAGCGGCAAGCGTCCCGCTTGCCAGCCGATGGCCACGGCACGGTCCACAAGCGGGACGCTTGTGGCTACAACGACCGGGAATCGCGGCGAGCCATTTAGCGTGGC
>VGYV01000098.1 GCA_016872855.1 Planctomycetota bacterium | reverse complement strand
GCGCCGACGGCGA
The DNA here is from genome assembly GCA_016872855.1 of Planctomycetota bacterium. Lineage (GTDB taxonomy): Bacteria > Planctomycetota > PUPC01 > DSUN01 > DSUN01 > DSUN01. Next base: position 17,859 of record VGYV01000098.1, on the reverse strand, counting down.
CGAACGCGACCGCATGTGCCGCGACTGCCAGCTCCTCGAACGCCGCTGCGACACCCCCGAGAGCGAAGAGACCGAATGGACCTATCAGTACCGCCTCGGCAAGCCCTACTTCATCAAGGAGGACCTCCGCCGCTTCGCCCACCACAGCCTGTGCGACCGCGACGCCTACGCCCGCGCCAACAACTTCGCCTACCCGCCCTGGACCGAGTGGTACGACACGGCCCAGGGCGCGCCGAACGGCCGCGACTACTATCAGACCCGCCCCCAGTGGGGCGCCCCCGCCAACTATGACGCCGACGGCGACGGCACGAACGACTCGGTCCGCATCTACGCCTCCGACCACGGCGCGCTCAACCGCGACACGTCCCGCTCCTTCGACCCCCACTACCAACAGGTCAAGCCCTGGCAGCTCCAGGACGTGGCCGACGCCGCGCTCCGCGCCGCCCCACCCGTGCGTCTCAGCGAGGACTTCTTCTATTACGCACTCACCGTGGGCTGCTGGAAGAGCCGCCTCGACAAGCAGAGCACCCCGCTCACCCTCTTCCGCAACCCCGCCTGGGGCTTCCTCGGCGTCGCCAGCGCCCGCGCCGGATTCCTCGAACTCCGCAACGACGATGACACCGAGCCTACCCCGCACTATCGCTTCACGTGGGTCTGGCCCAGCCAGGTCGAGGCATTCGTCAACGCCGGCTACGAGAACCTCTACGAGCCCGTCTGGACTGCCCACCTGTGGCCGATCACCGACGCCATCCGCAGCGAGCACCTCGACGCCTACATCGAGAACCAGACCGGCCTCTCCTACCTCCTCTACGGCCTCATGCACACCCACTGGTACGAGCCGCGGCGGCCCGACCAGATGGGCGAGGAGCCGCGGCTGCGCCCCGACGTCAACCACGTCCTGCGCCAGATGCCCCTCGACCCCGACAGCCCCCGCATCGGAGAGGTCATCGAACACTGAGCCAATGCGGAGTGCGGAGTACGAAATGCGGAATGGAAAGCGAAGGCAAGTGTTAGGCGACCATCAATGAGCATCCATGGCTGGGCAGTTCCGCATTCCGCATTCCGCATTCCGCATTCTCGTCGCGGCGCAATGGCCGCCGAGCTCGCCCTGCTGACTGCCTTCGTCTACATCCCCCTCATCTTCGGCGCCATCTACGTCGGCTGGCTCGCCACAGGCCGCCAGCGGGTCCACGAAGGCAACCACTACAGCATCTGGGCACAAGGCGACCAGAGCGAGGACTACGCCCCCGTCGGCGAAGTCCACTCTGTTGCCTTTCGCGAGTTCCCGGGCCAGGTCCGCGTCCAGGAGACCGACCCCGCCGACGCCGACGTGCCAGGCAGCGGCGAGATCCGCGACCTCTTCGAGGAGTTCACCAAGCCCATCCACTACCGCAACGTCTCCGCCCACGGCAGCTTCTCCCTCCAAGGAAGCCACGTCGTCTACCACGAGTCCATCCGCATTGACGAAGGTTACCGCATCCGCCCCGAGGGCCAGCTCGTCCAGGCCTGGGACCTCCTCGACGACCAGATCCCCGAACGCATCACCGACCTGCTGGTGGACTACATGCACCGCCGCCAGGCCCACACCAACTACGCGCACTCCTGGTATCACGACAAGGACAAAGTGGTGGCGGGCGACGACAAGGTGGCCGCCTGGAACCTCGAGGCCCCGAACGACGCGCGGGCGACGAAGGACGAATGGCACCCCGTGGCCGCCGTCCGCTGGGACAAGACCCGCGAGGCCCGCGACCAGTCGCCCCCCGGCGCCGCCCAGCGCACCCAGGTCGGCATCAGCAACGGCCTGCCCGCCGTCGAGCCGAACGACTACGATTTCTGGCACCCCTGCGAGGGCTGGGTGCCGCAGCCGCCCGCGCCGCCCGGTGGCAACCCGCCCGCAGCCCCCTGACGGAGTCGTGCCATGGAGCTTGACCGGCCCACTCTTGTGCGATACGCTTGGCGCGGCGGGCTCATCGCCGTCCTCGCCATCGGCATCCTCGCCTTCGGCTACGACCACGGCAGGGCCTGGCTCAGCCCCAGGACCTTGCCCTCCGCAGGCCCCGCGCGCGTCCAGGCCGAGGCGCCCTTCGCTCCCTTCGCCGGCTCCACCCTCGTGCGCTCGCACGAATGCACCTTCAACGGCGAGAGGGCCACCTTTGCCCAGTACCGCTCCAACGTCTCGGCTCGCACCGTGATCGAGCAGTTTGAGGAGCGCTACGGGAAGCCAACGGCGGATGCCCCGCCGACCCGCGGCACGATGATGCAGGTCGCCGCCCGCACCTACGCCGCCGCGGGCGCCCTCGACTCCGAGGGCTACACGGTGGGCGTCGTGGCCTACGACGACCCGAAGACCGGCGGCTGCGCCTACTTCGTCGGCCGCAGCAAGCCGGCCGACCCCCAGGGCTGGCGCCACGGCGACGTGCCCGGCGAGGAAGTGCCCGGCATCCCGCGCCCGCCCCAGGCGCGCCGCGTGTTCTGCGTGGACGGCCTCGGCGGCATCCCCTCGCGCCTCCTCGTCTACGAGGGCGCCGGCTCGCTCGACGAGGTGGCCACCGTCTTCGCCGACGACATGCCGAAGGCCGGCTGGACCCGCAACCGCGACGCCGAGAACATCGTCCAGCGGCACATGGCCGGCAAGTTCCTCTCATTCGTCCAGGGCACCCGCCGCGCGATGGTCTACGTCGAGCGCGACCAGGGCACGAACAAGGTGCGCACCGCCGTCGCCTACACCGTGAAGGACTGGCTGCCGCCCGACCGGGGGCTATAGTGGTTCGGAGTGCGGCCTTCAGGCCGTATCTGCGACCGGCGATGACCCACAGAGATACGGGCTGAAGCCCGGACTACAAACGAAGCAGGAGAGGTGAATGCGAACGAAGCTGGCCCTGTTGGCCGCCGTCATCCTCGGCTTCCTCGCCGCCATCGGCGTGCGCAGCTACGTCGAGCAGAAGGAGTCCGAAATCCGCAGCAAGGGGCGGCGAGTCGCCATCGCCTCCGCCCGCGTAGACATCCCGCGCGGCACCCCCCTGCGCAAGGACATGATCAAGGCGGTCGAGATTGACTACGAGGGCGTCTGCCGCATGCACATCCCCAGCTCCGAAATCGACCGCTTCATCGGCACGCCCCTGTCAGGGAAGGTCCAGGCCGGCGAGCCGCTGATGAGGCTGGACTTCGTGGACATGGGGACTGGCGAGGGCTCGGGCTTCAAGATTCGCCCCGGCTGGCGCGCGGTCACCATTGGAGTCAACCAGATTTCGGGCGTCGGCGGCCTCATAGCGCCGAACAGCCGGGTGGACATCCTGGGCACGTTCCGCGAGGGTGGTGGGGGGCCGAACGTGGCGGCCAGAGTCGTCACGCGAGTCGTCGCCCGAAACGTCGAGGTCATCGCCGTGGACAACCGCACGGAGCTGACCCTGCCCATCCGCACGCCTGGCCGCGCCCCGCAGGCCGACAGGGGCTACAGCTCGATCACGCTCTTGGTCACCCCCCTCGAGGCCTCGCTCCTCACCTTTGCCCAGGGGGCCGGCAACCTCAGTTGCGTCCTCCGCCAGGACGTCCAGACCGAGAAAGGCATCCCACCAGTCGTCACGGAGCCCACCCTTCCCGAGATCATTGACGCGGCAGGACGCGAGCGGGACCAGAAGACCCAGCCAGCCACCAAGGGCGGCACCCAGCCCTGACGAGCCCGATATGCCCTTCATTCTAGTGACCGACCGCGAAGCCAACCCCCCGACCCAGCGGCGCATCGCGCTCACCAGGCCCTCCTTCACCATCGGCAAGTCGCCCGCCAGCGACCTGGCGCTCGACAAGCTGGCCATCTCGCGCCAGCACTGCGAGATCACCAACGCCAACGGCGTCTACGTCATCCGCGACCTGGGCAGCCGCAACGGCACCTACGTCGAAGGCCGCCGCATCAACGCCGCCACCCCACTCGCCGAAGGCACCCGCATTGACCTCGGCCCCGTCCAGATCATCTTCTCACTGGGCGAGGCCCAGCCCACCACCGCCGTGCCCACCGGCGACCGGCGGACCGCGCTCCAACCCCTCTCAGCAGCCCTCGCCCGCGAGCCCGGCGGCCAGACACGCCGCCTGGTGCCCTCCGACCTCAAGAAGAGGATACACGAGCGGCTGCTCATTGACCTCGACCTGCGCCACGTGGACATCACGCAGCAGAGCGACGAAGAGCTGCGGAAGAAGACCGACACCGTTGTCCGCAACATCGTCGCCGGCATGGCCGCCGAAATCCCCATCTGGCTCTCCAACGAGCAGCTCGTCAAGGAGGTCGTGGACGAGGCGGTTGGCCTCGGACCCATTGAAGACTTGCTCGCCGACACGACGATTGACGAGATCATGGTGAACAACTGGGACCGCATCTACATCGAGCGCAAGGGCAAGATCGAGCTCACCGACAAGTGCTTCACCGACAACGCGCAGGTCATCCACATCATCCGCCGCATCATCGCCCCCCTGGGCCGCCGCATTGACGAGAGCAGCCCGATGGTGGACGCACGCCTCAAGGACGGCTCGCGCGTCAACGCCATCATCGCCCCACTCGCCCTCACGGGGCCAACCCTCACCATCCGCAAGTTCGCCGCAGACCCCTACACCGAGAAGGACCTCGTCGAGCGCTTCGGCACCCTCACCACCCAGGTCGTCGAATTCTTCAAGCTAATCGTCCAGTACCGCGCCAACATCATCATCTCGGGCGGCACAGGCTCGGGCAAGACCACCCTCCTCAACGTCGTCTCCTCCTTCATCCCGCGCGACGAGCGAATCGTCACCATCGAGGACGCCGCCGAACTCAAGCTCCACCAGGAACACGTCATCAGCCTCGAGGCCAAGCCCGCGAACATCGAGGGCAAGGGCGCCATACCCATCCGCGAACTCGTCCGCAACAGCCTCCGCATGCGCCCCGACCGCATCATCGTGGGCGAGTGCCGCGGTGGCGAAGCACTCGACATGCTCCAGGCCATGAACACCGGCCACGACGGCTCGCTCACCACCATCCACGCCAACTCCGAGCGCGACACACTGTCCCGCGTCGAAACGATGGTGCTCATGGCCGGCATGGACCTCCCCAGCCGCGCCATCCGCGAGCAGGTCTCCTCGGCCATTGACTTCATCGGCCAGCTCGCCCGCATGACCGACGGCACCCGCAAGCTCGTCGGCCTCAGCGAGGTCACGGGCATGGAGGGCGACATCATCACGATGCAGCCCATCTACGTCTTCGAGCAACGCGGCTTCGGCGAAGGCGGGAAGGTGCTCGGCGCCCTCAGGCCCACCGGCGCCATCCCCAAGTTCATCCACGACCTCCGCGCCCGCGGCATCCCCGTGGATATGACCCTCTTCCAGGACCTCTCCGTCCCGCCCCCCCAGCCGCGCGCCCACGCCCACCGCTAGCTCGTGGAGGCAGCAACCGTGGGTGGCCCACCTCTCGTGGCGGCCCGATGGCTGTGTGGGCTTGCCGTCCTGGCGTGCCAGCCCATCGGGCTGGCGGGCGAGAAAGGCCCAGGCGAGGCCCCGTGGCCCAGGCGCGTCGTGGTCAGGCAGCTCGAAGGAGGCGAGTCGGCGGCGGCGCTTCAGCCCGAGGACTGGGTGGACATCAGCTACACGGGCTGGGGCTCCTATCCCTACCGGGAGGGCTCCGAGCTGCGCTTCGAGCGCGTCGGGCCGCGAGTCTTCGTCCACGTGGATGGCCGGGAGCCCCGGCTCGCCGGGATCGAGCTGAACTCGCTGGGAGGGCGCGCCGCGCTCCGCGAGGCCGTCGAGGCCGGCCAGGACGGCTTCACGATCTGGTGCTTCGGGTCCGCGCTCGCCTCGCTCCCGCCCCTGCCGCCCGGCAAGGACTACACGGTCTCGATCACGAGCGGCGCGTTAGAGGACTGGCCGGCCCAAGTGGAGAAGCTGGCCAACGTGAGCCGGCTCGACCTCTCCGGCGGCTCCTTCCAGCGGGTGCCGCCGCCCGACGTTGCTCCGCTCGCCAGGCTCAAGTCCCTGCGCTCCCTCTGGCTCCAACGCTGCTCGGACCTGGCCCAGTTTGCACCCCTCGCCGGCTCCGTTCCGCTCCAGCACCTGCGCATCGAGAATTGCACGGGCGTCACCGACCTCTCGCCCCTGGCCCAGTTCCCCGACCTCGTGTCGCTCTACCTCGGCCGGTGCCCCGACGTCGCCGACCTCTCCCCACTCTCACGCCTTCCGCGCCTGAGGTTCCTTCATCTCTCCGCCAACGAGAAGGTCGCGGACCTCGGCTCGCTCGGCAAGCTGGACGGCCTGAGGAGGCTCTCCCTGGCCGGCTTCGGCCACATCGAGGACATCGCCCCCCTCGCGCGCCTTAAGAACCTCGCGGAACTGCGCCTCAGCTACTGCGCCGAACTCACCGACATCTCGGGCGCAGCCGCGCTCCCCAACCTCAGGCTCTTCGCCGCGAGCGCGTGCCCGCGCCTGCTCGACCTCGGGCCGCTCTCAAAAGCCCAGGCCCTCGCGTCCGTCACCTTGCGCGGCCTCGAACGCGACCTCGATCTGACCCCCCTCATCGCTCTCCCGAAGCTCCAGAGCCTCGACCTCGGCGATTCCAAGGGCCTCCACGACCTCACCGGCCTCAGCCTGATGGCGAGCCTGGCCTTTCTCGACCTCGACTCCTGCCCCAACCTGACCGACCTGGCCCCGCTGAAGGGCCTCAGAAACCTCCGGGCCCTGAACCTGGGTTCCTGCCGCCGGGTCAGCGACCTGAGCCCCATCGCCACCCTCGAGAGCCTGACATCGCTTGACCTTCGTGGCTGCACGCAAGTGGCGGACCTCAAGCCCCTGGCCTCGTTGAAGAACCTCACCTGCCTCGACCTCGCGGCGACCCCCGTGACCGACCTCTCGCCCCTCGCCGGCCTCACCAAGCTGACCAGGCTGCGGTTCGACGGCTGCCAGGCGCTCGCCGACCTGCGCCCCCTGGCCTCGCTCCCCGCCCTCACCTCGCTGAGCTTCCGGGGCTGCGAGCAGCTCACCGACCTCTCGCCCCTCGCCAACGCCACGGAGCTCACCGAGCTTTGCCTCTTCCGCTGCTCGGCCGTCAAGGACATCGCGCCGCTCGCCCGCATGACCAAGCTCACGAGCCTCATCCTCGACCAGTGCGGCGGCAGGAACGACCTCCGCCCCCTCGCCAACTGCACCCGCCTGACCCATCTCGACCTGCAACGCTTCGGGGGCGCCCCCGACCTCACGCCTCTTGCCAACCTCAAGCACGTCACGGAACTCGACATCTGGGTCCCTCCCGACACGCGGGACTTCGCTCCTCTGGCCGGGATGTCGGGCCTCCTCTCCCTTCGCGTCGGCGGCGGGCCGCCGGACCCCGACCTGTCCTTCCTCGCCAAGCTCCCGAACGTCGAGGCCCTCACCTGGGATGGTCCTCTGAAGGACATCTCCGCACTGGCCCATCTGCCCAGGCTCACCTCGCTGAGCTTCAACCGAAGCGGGGAAGGGCTCACCGACCTGCGCCCGCTTGCCGCCCTCACCGAGCTCACCGACCTCCACTTCCATACTGCTCGCCACCTCGCAGACCTGAGGCCCTTGGCCAACCTTCGCAAGCTCACCCGCCTCTCCGTCTTCTGTAGCGACCGGTTGCAAAACCTCTCGCCCCTGGCCGGCCTCGACCAGCTCACCTCGCTCACGTTTCAGGTATGCCCGGAAATCTCCGACCTCGGCCCCCTGGCCCGCCTGCGGCGCCTCCGGCGCCTCGACCTCGCCTCCTGCAAGAAAGTCGAGGACCTCGCTCCGCTCACCAACCTGACCGAGCTGCGCTCCCTGACCCTCTCGGGCTGTAGCCGGGTCTCCGCCCTCGCCCCTCTGGTGCGCACCGAACGCCTCGAGTCCCTCGGCCTGGCCAGGACCGCTGTCTCCGACCTACGGCCCCTCGCCTTCCACGCCGGCCTCAAGGTCCTCTGGCTCGACCACTGCGACAAAGTGACCGACCTCACCCCACTGCGCCACCTCGTCCGTCGCGGAGTCCAAGTCGAGGTGGATGCGCGCCTCAAGGCCCAACTCGCCAAGCTCCGCGAGGGCAGCGACTTCTGAGCCCTTGCGCGGCGCGCCGGCGGTTCACCCACGACCCGAGTAAAAGAGGGTGGGAGGGGGGAGCGCCGGCTGCGAGCCAACTTCGGCTTCACTGCCTACTGTCCACTGTCCACTGTCTGCTGGCTCTCTCCGCCCGGACTCTCCCCCCTCCCTTTGCCCTCTCGGGCGGCGGGAGTGGTGTAAGCCTCGAATTGTAAAATCCGCAACCGCCTGACAGCGCGATGCTTCCGCGCGGCCCTCCTCTCCCGGAGGGAGGAGGCCATCAGCCCGTTCCTCCCGCCAAGGGAGAGGGCTGAACCCAAGAGCGTCATGCGAGTCCACCAGGAGCACGGGGCATGGTCGAACGGGTGCGGCATCTTGACAGCGCCTCCCCCGCCCGCTACACTACACATGCGATAGTGTGGGGGGCCAGGAAGGAGGAAGCGTCATGAGAGTTCTGGCGTTGGTCCTGGTTGCGGCAGCCGTGGCGGCCACCCCTGTCCTTGGTGGCCAGGGCGACTACTCGTCGCCCACGGCGACATTCAAGACCCTCCAGGCAGCGGTGAAGGCCGGTGACCGAAGGTCTGCTGACGCATGCTTCACGGCCCGGCTCGCCAGGGATCCCGATGGCCACGAAGACATCTGCGGCGAGCTTCAAGCGACGCTCCGCCGCGCCACAATCGTGGAACTGGGCAAAGAGCAGATTACGGGAAACGCCGCCACTGTGCCGGTTTTCGTGGACGGCCGGTGCTTGGGTGGTCAAGAGGCCGTGCTGTTCACCCGTGAAGGAGATGTTTGGAAGATCAACCGCTACCTCCGGCTCGATGGTGGCGGCAAGGAACGGAAGCCCGGGCCCGAGAAGGCAGGGAAAGCCGCCGAGAAAACGGAGACGGAGATTCCTGTTGAAGACCTGCCGGCTACCGTTGCTGCCAGTCTGGTGATAGAGACCGCAGGGCTCAAGGTCAAGCGGGTGGTGCGCGCAACGCGGGGGGAGCGAACGGTGTATGAGATCGGGGTTCGCCTAGCCAATGGAGACGGCAGACTCCTTATCGATCCCAACGGCAAGGTGGTTGGGAGGAAGCTTGAGGAGTCCATGGCCCCGGCGGATGCCCCGGCTCCAGTGAGGGAGGCGTTCCTCAAGTACTCTCGTGGCGCGCCCATCGGCAGGCTTTTTCGACGCGTGCTCAACGACATCACCTACTTCGTGGTGGAGGCTGAGAAGGCATCGCTAACTCTCTACCTCGGACCCGACGGAACCCCGGTAGCAAGGCAACGCATCATGCGCACAGATGACGAGTTCAGGAGAACGTCGCGGATGGATGACCGAGACTGAGCGCTCGTGGGCGCCTGGGCGACTGTGTGCGTGACTCTGGGGGGCTGAGGCCATGACAATCACGGTTCGTTGCTGGTGCGGGTGGGAGTATGAGGTCGGGCAGAGCGCGGCGAACAGCTTCGCGCGTTGTCCCAATGAGGGGTGCCGGGCCTGGGTTCGGATTCCGCCGGAGCCGCTCCTGCACAAGTTCCTCGGTGGTGTGGTTGACGCCGGGACGCTCGAGGCCTCGATGCCGGACCTGCGCAAGCAAGGCGGCAGGGCCGAGGTGCGGCCTGCGGCGCCGGCCCAGCCTGCGTCCAGCGTGGCGGAGCGCGCCGCGACCCCTGTTGGGGCGTGGGACGACGACCTGCCCGCCCTGGGCATCGAGGACGCCCCGGCCGTGGCTGCTCAAGGTGAGGAATCGCTGCCGGTTCTTGTCCCTGAGGAGACGGCGGTGGCGCCTCCGAATGTTCCGCCGCGTTCGTGGGAGGCGGCGCCGCGAGCGTTGGCACAGCCGAGGGCGGCTGTGCCACATGCCGGTTCGCCGCAGCCTTCGTGGGGGCCGGTGCCGGCAGCCGCGGCCCCGAGCGCCCCAACTGGCCGGGCGGGCGGGCAGCCGGGCCTCGTGATCACCTCGCTCGTCCTGGGTGCCGTCTCGGTTGCTCTGGCGATGGCCTTCATCGCAGGCTGGTTCCTCGCCATCATCCCGGCGCTGCTGGGGATCATATTCGGCATAGTCGGGCTGGTCCAGTGCGGCAGGCGAAGGCAGAGGCGTTGGCTTGCGGTCACGAGTGTCGTTCTCTGCGTTTTCGCCTTGGCCTGGGGCCCCATCTACTTCTATCTTCTGGTCAGCAAGGCAAGGCGTGCGGTAGGGGACCTCATGAGGGGCCTCAGCGAGCCCCCGGCCCGCCGCGTTCGATTCCAGAATCGCCAACCGGAGTGAGGTACTCGGGCTCCTCCTCGCACATGGCGCGAGGATGAACGACAGAAACGACATTGGCTTCACCCCGCTGCACAAGGCGGCGGACGCCCGCGACCTGGAGAGCGTGAGACTCTTGGTCGGCAGAGGCGCGGACATCAATGCGGCCGACAAGTTGGGGAATACCCCGCTGGACTGCGCAGACCATGTGATAGGCGGCCACGACGTCGCGCAGTTCCTGCGGCAGCAGGGCGCTCGCTCAGGTGTGGCGCCGAAGTGACATCGTTGAGGCAAGATGGCAGGCGGCGCGAGGCGCGTGGGAGCACGCGATCTGCCCCAAGGGCCAGGAAAGCTCGGTGTTGGGCGCCATATCTGCCCGAACGGCTTCCAGCAATTCGTCGGCGCCAAGGACGCTATCAAGACTGCCTGAAGGCAGGACTCCGAACGAAACCCCACCCCTGTTTGGAGTCCTGCCTTCAGGCAGTCTTCGCTTCATGGCGGCGAATCGGCGAAGGCCACCTGGCGAGGCCCTCTTCTGACACGCGCCAGAATCGCGACAAAGGCCCTTCTCCGGGCCCGGGTTGGCGCCGATCGGCAGTCGGCAATCGCCAATCGGCAACTGGGAGGGGGGGGTGGCACGGGCGGCGCGTCTGTGGTTGGGTTGGGTTACGCCCGTGCCACCCACACGTCCCCCTTGGGCGCAAGGTGAGGTCAGGGTTCAACGGGTCCGAGGGCGCCGGTGGCGCGGAGGGCGAATTCGTCGCGGGTCCGGCCAGCGGTGTCCACGGCTCGGCAGCGTATCTCGTTGGGCGTGACTGTGACCTCGATGCAATGGTTGAAGGAGGCGGCGACGTCGCCGGGGGCGACCTGTCGGCGCGCCATGACGGGGTTGAGTGGCCCGCCACCACCGCCTGTGATGATGTAGGTCACGCCGTCGCGGCTCAGGCGGTGGTAGAGGTGGCGGGCGCCGGAGAATGCGACGCGGACCTTGTGCTTGACGAAGAGGGGATGCCACCAGTAGTGGCCGTCGCGCAGGATGTGGCGCTCGGCCGCGCCGAAGAGGGCGCGGTGGCTGAAGACGACGATGGGCTTCTCCCCCGCGGCGCCCAGGTCCTCCTCGAGCCAGCGAGTCTGCGGGTCGTCCCTGGTCGGCGCTGTTTCGGTGTCGAGGAAGACGAAGTGGGCGCCGCGGTAGTCGAAGGAGAAGTAGTTGTCGCGATAGAGACGCGGCTCGGGCGCGTCGCCGCGCGGCTGGATGACGGCGCGCTTCTCGCCGCGGCCCCGGCAGCCGTAGAAGGGGAAGCGGCTCGTGATCGGCTCGGCGAGCTGGTGGAAAGTGACCCACTCGCTGATGTGGGAGCCGCCGACCATGCCGCCCGCGTGGACGACGATGTCGGGGCGGAGCTTGACGACCTGCGCGACGACGGCGCGGGCCTCATCTCCTGTCCTTTCCGAGCCGCCGTAGACGACGAAGCGAAGGGTGTCCTCGGCCCCCGAGGCGAGGCCGGCGGCGAGAAGGGCCGCGGCAGCAAGAGGGAGGCGGACGGGGCGACGCATTGGTCAACGGGCTCCTGGCCGCGGGCGCGGCGTGAAGCCCCGTGTTGCCCCAGATGATACCCCTGACGCGAGCTTGCGCTCATTAGAAGATTACACCGGGTTCCGTTCGTTGGCAAGCGGCATTTTCTTCGAGGACGAGGACGAGGACGATTGTGTCCTGCGCAGTGAGGCTTTGACACACGGTAGGGGGTGTGCTACAATCCGTCGCAGCAGGCAGTTACGAGCGAGGCCCCCATGCCGATGGTGATACCCGCCGTGGACATACGCGGTGGGCGGTGCGTGCGGCTGGTACAGGGCCGCCCGGACGAGGAGACTGTTTACTTCGACCGGCCGGCGGAGGCGGCGGCTCTCTGGGCCGGCCAGGGGGCCGAGCTGATCCACGTGGTGGACCTCGATGGGGCGTTCGAGGGGCGGCCGGCCAACTTCGAGGCGGTGGCGGCCATCGCCCGCGAGGTGGCCGTGCCCATCGAGGTCGGGGGCGGCATCCGCTCGGACGAGACGGTGGGCCGCTACCTCGACGCGGGGGTCGAGCGGGTGATTCTGGGGAGCCGGGCGCTTCGGGAGCCTGCCTGGCTCGTCGCCCTTTGCGGACGCTTCCCTGGCCGCATCGTGGCGGGGATTGACGCGCGGGACGGTCGCGTGGCCGTCGAGGGGTGGGCGAAGACGTCGGAGGTGGAGGCCCTGGGCTTCGCCCGCGAGCTCGACGGCATGGGCCTGCGTGCGATCATCTTCACCGATGTGGCGACCGATGGGGCGATGCGTGGGCCGAACCTGCCGGCGCTCCGGCGGCTCCTCGACGCGGTGAGGACGCCCGTCGTGGCCTCGGGCGGCATTGCGTCGCTCGACGATGTGCGGCGGGTCGCGGCGTTGCCTGTCGAGGGGATGATCATTGGGAAGGCCCTGTTTGAGGGGGCCTTCACGCTACAGGCCGCCATCGAGGCGGCGAAGACGCCGATCTGACCGATCCGACGGATCCGACCGATTCGACCGATTCGATCGATGGCTCATATGCAAAGAGGAGAAACCGCCAGATGAAAGAGCGCCTGATGACCCCCGGCCCGGCGGACGTGCCGCCGGAAACCCTGCTCGAGCTGGCCAAGCCCGTGTTTCATCACCGCACGAAGGAGTTCCGCGCTATCCTCATGGCGGTGACGGAGGGGCTGAAGGACGTCTTCCGGACGAAGAACGACGTGTTCATCTTCACCTCGTCCGGCACCGGGGCGATGGAGGCGTCGGTCTCGAACCTGCTTGCGCCGGGGGACAAGGCGCTGTGCGTGCGTGGCGGGAAGTTCGGCGAGCGTTGGGGCGAGCTGGCCGAGCGCTTCGGGGCGAAGGCCATCAACCTGGACGTCGAGTGGGGCAGGGCGGCGGAGCCGGCCGCCATCGAGGCGGCGCTGGCGAAGGACCCCGACATCGCGGCGGTCTACGTGACCCTGTGCGAGACCTCGACGGGTGTGGCGACCGATGTCGAGGCCATCGGCAAGGTCGTGGCCAAGACGAATGCCTGCCTGGTGGTGGACGGCATTTCGGGCGTGGGCGCGATGCCGATGAAGACGGACGCGTGGGGGGTGGACCTGCTGGTCGTCGGCTCGCAGAAGGCCCTTCTCCTGCCGCCCGGCCTCGCGTTCCTGAGCGTCAGCCCCAAGGCCTGGGCGCGGATCGAGAAGGCGCCGCGCCGTGCCTACTACTTCGACCTCATCGCGGCGCGGGAGGCCTTGGCCGACGAGGATACGCCCTACACGCCCGCGAACACCCTGGTCGCTGCACTGCGGAAGTCGCTCGACCTGTTGCGGAAGGAGGGGCTCGAGGCGGTGTGGGCGCGGCACGCGAGGACTGCGGCGGCCACGCGGGCCGCGGTCGTGGCGATGCGGCTGAGGGTCTACGCCGCGGCGCCCGCCGACGCCCTGACTGCGGTCGTCCTGCCCGAGGGGATTGACGCCGAGGCGGCGCGGGGCTTGCTGCGGAAGAAGTACGGCGTCGCCGTCGCGGGTGGCCAGGAGAAGCTCAAGGGCAAGATCATCCGCATCGGGCACCTCGGCTACCTCGATACCCTGGACACCCTGGGCGCCATCGCGGCGCTGGAGCTTGTCCTCGCCGAGATGGGCGTCAACGTGCCCCTCGGCGCCGGCGTCGCCGCTGCCCAGAAGGTGCTCCTGGGCAAGTGACAAATGAACGCCGTGGCACGGCTGGCTTGACCAGCCGTGTCTTCCTCGGGCGAGCGCACTGCTGGGCAAGCCAGCAGTGCCACGTGTCTTGCTCGGGCGCGCACACTGCGGGGCAAGCCCGCAGTGCCACACCGTGGAGGGCAGCAGAGGACGCGAGATGAAGGTGTTGGTGTCGGACAATGTGGCGGCCGAGGCCATCGAGCGGCTGCGGGCCATCGAGGGCATCGAGGTGGACTACGCGCCCGAGGCGAAGGGCGAGGAGCTGAAGAAGCGCCTGGCCGACGCCGAGGGGCTGATCGTGCGGAGCGCGACGAAAGTGACGGCCGAGCTGATTGCGGCCGCGCCCAGGCTCCGATGCATCGTGCGGGCGGGGGTCGGGGTGGACACGGTGGATGTGCCGGCGGCGTCGCGTCGCGGCATCATCGTGATGAACACGCCGGGCGGCAACACCCTCTCGACGGCGGAGCAGACGATGGCCCTGCTGCTGGGGCTGTCGCGGAACGTGTATCCCGCCTGCGCCTCGATGAAGGCGGGGAAGTGGGACCGCAAGAGCTATATGGGCACGCAGCTCGCGGGGAAGACCATCGGCGTCCTCGGCCTGGGGCGCATCGGGATCGAGGTGGCCCGCCGCTGCGCGGCCTTCGGCATGGCCGTCCTCGGCTTCGACCCCTACATCACCCCCGAGCGGGCGAAACAGCTCCAGATCACGCTGGCGCCCAACCTGGACGAGGTGTGGGCGAAGGCCGACTACATCACCGTGCACGTGCCGATGAGCGATGAGACGCGCGGGATGATCGGCGCGACGCAACTGGCGAAGATGAAGGAGGGGGTGCGAATCATCAACTGCGCGCGGGGCGGCATCGTTGCCGAGGCGGCCCTGGCTGCGGCCATTCGCTCCGGCAAGGTGGCCGGCGCCGCTCTCGACGTGTTCGAGAGCGAGCCGCCGACGAGCCGCGAGCTAGTGGACCTGCCGCAGGTGCTCTGCACGCCGCACCTGGGCGCCTCGACCGAGGAGGCCCAGGTGAGCGTGGCGATCGAGGCCGTCGAGATCATCACCGACGCGCTTCTCCACGGGCGGGTCCGCAATGCCGTGAACGTGCCGGCGGTGGACCCGAAGGAAGCCGAGGCGTTGGCCCCCTACGCCGCTCTCGCGCGCTGTCTGGGCCGCCTGGAAATCCAGCGGCTCCGCCGCCTGCCCGCCCGCGTGAGCGTCACCTACGCCGGCGAGGCGGCCAAGCTCAACGCCCGCTACCTCACGGCCCACCTCCTCGCCGCGTTCCTCGAGAGCGCGCTCGATGAGGCGGTGAACGTCATCAACGCCCCCTACCTGGCCGAGGAGCGCGGCATCCGCGTCACCGAGTCGCAGGCGGCGCACAGCAGGGACTTTGCGACGCTCATCACCGTGGCGAGCACGGTGGACGGCGAGGAACACGAGGCGGCGGGGACGCTTGTGGGCAAAGGCGACCCCCGCATCGTGGGCATAGACGGCTACCGCGTGGAGGCGATGCCGCGCGGCACGCTGCTCGTGCTGTTCGCGGAGGACAAGCCTGGCCTCATCGGCCGCGTCGGCATGCTCCTGGGCGAGCGGGGCATCAACATCGCAGCGATGACCTTCGGCCGCAAGAGCGTCGGCGGCGACGCCATCACCGTCCTCAACCTCGACGGCGCGCTCGACGAGGCCACGCTGCGCGCCGTCCAGGCCGCGCCAAACGTCCGCAATGCCCAGGTCGTCACGTTTTAGGTCGCCTTGCTCGGTCCGCGACTCTGTGGAGACCGCAAGACTGCCTGAAGGCAGGACTCCGAACGGGGGCCACTTGTTTGGAGTCCTGCCTTCAGGCAGTCTTGGCCGCAGCAAGCTGGATCGCGCACGCCACCCTTTTCCCAGGGGAACGACGTGGAAGTGTTTCGAGCTAGTCTGGCCGCGGTGACTGCGCTCGCGGCGGCTGGTTGCTTCCGGCCTGCCGTTCCGTCGCCCGATGCGTTGCGCCGCACCGCGGTCACCAGGGTCTTCGAGCAGTGCAAGGGCTCGGTCGTCAAGTTCACGGCCACGCGGCACGAGACGACCGTGAAGCCCTCCCCCGACGGCAAGGGGCCGGCCACGCGCGTCCACACCACCCACACCCAGTGGGGCAGCGGCTGCATCATCCACCCCGCCGGCCACGTGCTCGCCAACAGCCACATGCTCCGCTTTGAGGGGCAGCGCGTGGCGATGCTGGCCGACGGCAAGACGTGTCCTGCCCGCGTCATCGCCGAGGACCCGGCGCACGACCTGGCTCTCCTGAAGATCGAGGCGGGCCGCCCGCTCACCCCGCTCAAGCTCGGCCGCAGCAGCCAAGTGATGGTCGGCGAGCCCGCCATCACCATCGGCAGCCCCTTCGGCATTGACTTCACCGTCGGCTACGGCATCGTCAGCGGCGTGGGGCGCGGCACTGACACCGAGTATGCGAGCCTGACGGACATGATCCAGACCGACGCGGGGACCAACCCCGGCACGTCGGGCGGCCCGCTGCTGAACATCCTGGGCGAGATGATCGGCCTGTGCACGAGCGGGAAGAAGGAGGCCGTGAACATCGGCTTTGCGACGGCGGTGGACAAGATTCGCGCGGTCTTCGCCGACCTCGTGGCCGCCGAGCAGCGCTACGGCTTCGTCCTCGGCCTCAAGGTCGCCAGCGACGGGCCGTCGCGCGTCACTGAGGTGGCCAAGGAGTCGCCCGCGGAGGCCGCGGGCATCAGGGTCGGCGACGTGGTGACCGCCGTCGGCAAGGACGCTGTCCGCAGCGGGATGGACTACCACCTTGCCCTCATCGAGCGCAAGGGGGGCGAGAGCCTGCCCGTGACGCTTCTGAGGCAGGGCCGCCGCGTCGAGTGCTCCGTCGCCCTGGGCGTGGTCGCGCTTCGCCCAGCCGACAAGGTGGCGGGCCTCGTGCCCGGCGTGGCCTGGCAGCACTACCACGGCTCGTGGAAGGCCCTGGCCGACTTCGACAAGCTGAAGCCTGCGGCCTCGGGCAACCTCCCCGCCTTCACCGTCGGCCCCTACGAGGGCAAGGCCAACTTCGCCATGCGCTACAGCGGCTACATCGAGGCGCCGAAGGACGGCGTCTACCTCTTCAGCACCCGCTCGGACGACGGGAGCCGCCTCCACATCGGCGACCAACTCGTGGTGGACAACGACGGGCTGCACCCAAGCGTGGAGAAGCGCGGCTTCATCCCCCTGGCGGCCGGCAGGCACCCGATTCGCGTGACCTTCTTCCAGGGGCCGGGCGACCTGGAGCTGAAGGTCTTCTACGAAGGCCCTGGCATCACAAGGCGGGAGGTGCCCGCTTCCGCGCTCTCTCGCCCCGGGCCATGATGCCCGCAGTGTGGCTCAATGTGGCTCATCACTTGCGCTCACGCGCGCCACGCGCCCAGGGGGGGCGTCTGCTCCCGAATCCGGGGCTTCTTGAATGCAGCCCGGAATCGAAGGCGTTGTCGTCGTCGTCCTCGTCGTCGAATCCTCGTCAAGGGGAAAGGCCAAGAGTTCGACGACGACGACGAGGACGACGACGAGCACGAGCGGCAGGCCGGATGAGACCTCCCTCGGAATCGGGGCCAGCCTCAGGGTGCGCCCCCCCTGCCTCCTGCCTCCTGCCGACTGCTCCCTTGGCATCTTCCCCCTCCACCCTTACAAAAGCAATACCCCCCGAAAATTGCCTGATGTCATAGAAGGACTAACTGGAGTCCAGCGAAGGCAGGGCAGGGAACTTGGTCCATTCTTGAAGGGTCCAGATGTGGTCTGTAAGACCCGCAGCCCGGAAAAGGAGCCCGGAAAAGGGGACATTCTACTTTTTTCGGGCGTGATGTCGGCGATCTATCTATCTTCAGATATTACGGTT
>VGYV01000097.1 GCA_016872855.1 Planctomycetota bacterium | reverse complement strand
CGAGCTTGCCGATCTGCCAGAGGAGCGCGGCCGCGCCCAGCTTGAAGAAATCGTCCTTCTCCCTCGCTTTGTCTACGGTTTCGATCTCGCGCTTGAGGGCCAACGCCCCCTGTTGGCCGGCGCCGATGAGCGCGGCCCATGCCGCCTGCATTTCCGCGCCTTTTTTCGTCTTCTCGGCTTCCGTGAGCTTCTGCTCGTCAATGTGCCTCAGGCTTGCGATGGCCTTGGCCAGGCCCGGCGGCTTCGCCTTTGTCTCGGCGGGCTCCCGATAGGGCACGGCCGCCAGCGCTAGAGAAACCTGGAATGAAATGCCAATCATCGCGCATCGAGCGAGCATCGCATTCCCCTCATGGCTCGGAGTGTGGTGGTGCCGACCGTCAAAGGCCACAAGAGCCTTCATAGCGGGAAGCGGGGGCCTTGTCAAGGCGGTCAGGTGGCGCGCTTGGCGAGCTGGAGGTCGAGGGTGCAGGCGAGGCGGCCGGCGTCGTCGGGGCCGCAGCAGTTGCAGGAGATGCAGGCGGCACGGGTGGTCGAGCCGTCGCGCAGCTTGTTGGGGAGCTCGGGCTCGCGGATGAGGGGGCGAGAGAGGGACACAAAGTCGGCGGCGCCGCTCTGGAGCACGTCCGCCATGACGCTGAGACTGCGGAGGCCGCCGACGAGGATGAGTGGCACGGAGACGTGGCGGCGGAACTCGCGGGCGTAGGGGAGGAAGTATGCCTCCTTCTCCGGAGCGTCAATGTGCTTGCGGACGATCTTGTCCACGGTCCCGGCCATGCCGGCGCTGATTTCGATGGCGTCAATCCCCTCCCCTGCCATCATTGCGGCGATGCGGCAGCTCTCGGCCAGGATGAGGCCGCCTTCGATGAAGTCCTCGGCGTTGAGCTTCACGAGGATGGGGTAGTCGCGCCCCTGCTCGGCGCGGATGCGGTGGAGGACCTCGAGGGGGAAGCGGGCGCGGGCCTCGAGGCTCCCGCCCCATTCGTCCGTGCGGCGGTTGGTGTGGGGGGAGATGAACTCGCTCATCAGATAGCCGTGGGCGCAGTGGAGCTGGACGCCGTCGAAGCCTGCCTCGCGGCAGCGTCGGGCGGCGGCGACGTAGCTCTCGATGAGCGGCTCGATCTCGTCCGCCCTCAGCTCCCTCGGCGTGAGGCCGCTGGCCCTGTCGGTCACGGCGGAGGGGGCGACGGGGCGCTTGCCGCCGATGAGCTCGGGCTTCGTCTGCCGCGCGGCGTGGTTGAGCTGGCAGACGACGCGCCCCCCAGCTTCGTGGACGGCACCGACCAGTTGCTTGAGGCCGGGGAGCATCCTGTCGCTGTGGACGCCCATCATCCCATCGCTGGCCTTGCCGTCGGGTCGGACGAAGCTGTGCCCTGTGATGATCAGCCCCGTGCCGCCGAGCGCCAGGCGGCGATAGAACTCGACGAGCAGCGGCGTGACGCGCCCCTCGGGCGTGCACATCTTCTCGCCCGTGGCCGAGCGGACGATGCGGTTGGGCAGACTGAGTGACCCGACGCAGGCAGGGGTGAACAAGGGTGACACGAGTTGCTCCTTAGCCCTGGGCTTGGGCGCACGCATGTGAAGGAGTTCAGTACAGTTCCAGGCAGTGGAGGCCCTCGTCCTCCGCAAACGAGGAAATCCGCTCCACGTGGGTCTGAATCAGTCGTTCAATGGTGGCCGTGTCCACGTTCCCGCAACGCAGCCACAGGATCTTCGGCGGAGAGCCGCGGAGCAAGCTCAGCTCATAGAAGTCTTCGTCTTTCGTCACGATCGTGAAGCCGTGGTCGCGCGCGTATTCCCAGATATCACTGTCAGATGCCTCCTCCAGCCCGAGAAGCCGAACGTGCGCAGAATCCGGAAACTCCTCCTGTAGGGACGAACACAGCCTGAAGCTGAGGTTCTGGTCAAACAACAACTTCATGCTGAGCCACTACCTTGGCTCTCCTCTCCCTGTCCGCCGCATAGGCCAAGCAGGCCCTGAGATCGGCCTCGGTGAGTTCGGGGAAATCAGCGAGGATCTGCTGGTAGGTCATGCCGGCGGACAGCCATCCCAATACATCGCTGACGGTGATCCGCATGCCTCGAATGCACGGCCGGCCGCCCCGCTTTCCCGCTTCCACGGTGATGACTTCCCTATAGTCCATCTCCACTCCTCTCGCCTCCCGCAAGACCCAGCAACCCGACCAACCCGATTACATCATACTCTTTCGCCGGCCAGGTTTCCACTCATCCGAGCACCGGTCAGCGGCTGGCGCCGAGGGCCATGCTGCCCAGGTCCCCGACGGCCTTGCCCGCCGGGTCGGTCACATCCAGGCGCACGTGCGCCGTCCCCGGAGGGAGGCCCACCGCGCGGCTCAGCACGAAGGGCTCGAGCGGGGTCGCCGGCCCGCAGTCCACGCGGGCCAGCTCGTTGCCATCGGCGGCCTGGAAGACGACGGCGGCGCGGCCGATGGCGAAGACGCCGAAGGTGCCGGCCACCCAGGTCCTCCCCTCCCCTTTCAACAGGCTCAAGGGGGACGAAACCACCCCGGCCTCCGTCACGTCCACGATTGGCTCAGGGCAGCGGGTGGCGTACCACTCCTGGACCAGGCTGGCGCTCTCGCCCGGCCCGAGCTTCGCGACCTTGCCAAAGCACTGGACCTCGATGAAGGGATAGGGGGCGAAGGCGCCGCCGGCGCTGAGGAGCGCCTTTTGGGCGGCCGCGCACTTCTGGACGAAGACGTGGCCCGAGGAGTGGTCTACGAACACCACCCAGGGGAGCGCGGGGTCGAGCTCGGCCTTGGCGAACCTCCCGCGATAGCGGAGGGTGAGGAGGCCGGGCTTGGGCTCAAAGGTCCCCGGCCCGCCGAGTGGGAAGCGGACGCCACCTTTGAAGCGGCTCTTTCGGTTCAGGGGTGCGTAGAGAGCGATGTCGCCCCGGGGCGGGTCCTCGCGGCGCACGAGGCCATCGGGGTTCGATACCCCCTTGAGCTGAAGCACGGCCTGGATGCCCCACTCCTGGGGCACGAGGCGGACGTTGGTCAAGGTGTCCGTGATGCGGAGGCGTGTGCTGTAGGGGAACAGTTCGACTCGGCGGGAGACGCGCGTGCCGGTGGCCAGGTCCACGGGGCTGAGCAGTTCCACGGCGGCCCGGCCTGCCTCCGCGGCCGCCTCGTGAAGCTCGTAGTGGCCCATGAACAGGTCGGGAGGGTAGCCGCTGCGGACGGTGGCCCACCGGTCCTCTGGGTGGAGTTGTGCGAACTGGCCGCCGAAGTGGCGATAGCCGGCCGGAGCGCCCTTGGAGAGAGTCTTCCCCACCTCGTCTTGGCCGAGGAAGAGGTAGTTGTAGTCGCCGAGGGCGTACTCGAGGGTGCGGCCGCCAACCTGTGGGACCACGCTGACGCGGATGAGGCCGTTGGCCAAGTGGGCGCAGCGCCGCCACCCGCGGAACGGGCCGACGCGCGCCTGGGCGGCTCCTGGCGGGGGTGGCGGGCCGGTGCCGAGCCACGCCGCCTGGCGGGAGCATGCGAAGGCCAGGGCAGAGCAGGCGGCCCATGCAAGCATGGCGAGCCGCTTCCGGCGGCGGGGTGTCGCCCGGACCGAGAGAGAGGATGTGGCCGGCAAGAGCATCCTCGTGGCGAACGGCCCGTCACTCCTCGGGCACGCCTTCCTCCGAATCCACGGCTTTGCCGTCCTTCACGACCTGGCCGCGCGCGATAAGCGTCTTCATCTTCTCGGCAGTGCGCTTGACCTCGAAGTCCTCGTCGCTCAGGGCGGCATCGAGGAGGGGGTAGAGGGACTGGTCGCCGTATTCCTTGATGGCGATGCAGGCGCCCGCGCGGCGTTTGGGGTCCTGGCCCTGGAACAGCTTCTCGATGGCCTCCTTCGTCTGGGGCGCCCCCTGGTAGCCCAGGGCAACGATGGCCCAGTAGGCGTCCTGCGAGTCCTCGCCGTTCACGTACTTGAGGAGGAGCTGCGTGGCCTCGGCGTCGCCCTTGAGCATCCCGAGGCCTGCCAGTGCGAGCATGCGGGCGCGCGCCGAGTCGGTCTCCAGGAGGCGTTTGAGGCCGGGAAGGCCCTTCTTCTCCACGAACTCCCGAATGGCCTGCTTGTTGTCGCCCGCGCCACCCTTGACGAGTGTCTCGAGGGCCTCCCTGTCCTCCGAGGTCGTCTGCTCCCCCCGGCTCCCGCACCCCACGAGGCCGAGGCAGCCGAGCGCCAGAAGAGCAAGCCATCTACAGCTCGTTCTCATCGTTGCCACCCCGGGTCTCCTCGCCGCGGCTAGGCTCTCACCAGCCGGGGTTCCACTCCTTGTAGTCGGGGTCCCAATAGTCGAGGCGGAGCTGTTCGGGGGCCTTGGCCAGGTGGACGCTGCCATCAAAGTGCACGATGTTGCCGCCGCCGCTGTGCCGTTTCAGCACCCGCACGGGGTGCTGGTAAGCGTGCCAGCGTCACCCACAGCCGCCGTAGAGCCAGGTGCCTGGCTCCGTTTCCGCAAGGAGGATGCCCCGGCTGGGGTTAGTGACCTCCTGAATCTGATGGTACTCGTAGACGCGGGTCAGCCCGGGGCAGTCGTTCCTGTGCCACCAGCCGTACTTGGCGAGGCCCATGTATGAGACGAGGCCGCCCTGGTCGCAACGGTAGTTGCTGGCATCGCTGGGGCACATGATGATCTGCGCGGAACTGCGCTGAGGCGTCCGCTCGATGGCGCCGCCGCCGGTCGAGGTGAACCCCAGGTAATGGCCGGGGGTCTGGAAATTGTTCCACACCATCGGTATCAGGGGGTTCAGGTCGTCAACATTCGGCACCTTCCAGTTGTTTTGGTTGCTGTAGATCTGGTAGATCCGGTATCCCATGCGGTACCACTCGGTGAGGCCCTTGTTGCTGCCGCCGGCGCTGGGCGGCAGATACGTTCGTCCGCCCAGGGCCAGGAACCGGTTCCACGTCTGCCCCATGTTGAGGGTGCCGGAGACGTTCTGCCAGAGGGGCTTCCTCTTGAGAACCTGGAGGTCCTCCCGCCACTGGCCGCCCGTGAGGCCCAGCTCGCCAATCCAGCGCTCGTGCCAGAAGGCGGGGAGGAACTGGCCGTAGCTCTGGGTGTAGATCATCATGAGCTTGTGATTCTGGGCTAGGTTGCTTGCGCAGGTGGACTTTCGCGCGGCTTCCTGGGCGGCAAAGACCGCGGTGACGACGAGCGTGGCCAGCACGATGGCGATGCCGGTCACAGTGAGAAGCTCGATGAGGGTAAAACCACGCCGTGTTCGTGCGCCGATGGCAGTCATAGCCACAACTCCTTGAGCCGCAAGCGCTTCGGCACGCCTGCACTTTGCCCCGCGCGTCGGGGAGCCCGCCGGGCTTTCGCCCGACATCACCCTCTGGTATACTAGCGCGTCCGAGCCGGGCCGTCAAGGGTTTCTTTCCCCTGACGGGGGCTGGGAAGGCGTCCAGCACGCGATGCGACTCGTAGTCTTCCGGCCTTCACCACTCCATTCGTCAAGGGGGCCGGCGGCGTGACAGAATTGCGCGTGACAATTTTCGGCGTGGGCAGCCGCATGATGCGCGACGAGCGGGCGGGCATCGCCGTGCTCGAAGAGCTCGCCAGGCGTCCCCTCCCCCCCGGTGTCCTCCTTCGCGAAACGGGGACAGACGGCTATGGCCTGGCGACCGACCTGGAGGACGCGGACGTGGCGATCGTCGTGGACTGTGCTCAGATGGGCAAGGAGCCGGGCACCGTGCTCGCCTTCTCGCCCGAGGAGGCCGAGAGCAGGTTCCTCGACCGCCGGATGTCGCTCCACTCACTCGACGTGCTGTCGGTCATCCAGCTCGCCCGCCAGCTCGGGTGCAAGGCCACCATTCGCATCGTGGGCATCCAGCCCGCGACGGTGGAGGTCGGGGACGAGTTGTCAGAGGCCGTGGCCGCGGCTGTCCCCCGGGCCGTGGCGCTCGTCGAGCGCGAGGTCGCCGCAGCCATCAGGAATCGGCCCGCGGAACACGCGGAACAACGCGGAAAGGGATAGGAGAATGGAAGCGGCAAGAATGGATGGCGAGGGGCAACGGCCGACGGCGCAGGCGCCGTTCCTCTTCCCTGCCTCACTCTTCTCTATCTATCTCCCTCTTCTCTTCTTCCGCGTCCTTCCGCGTGTTCCGCGGGCCATCGTCTTCCTCTCTTTCTTTTCTGCCGCCTTGGCCGCCGAGCCGAAGATGCTCATCGGCTGGGAGTTCAAGACCGAGGCCGACCTGAAGGCCTGGCAATGGAATAACCACGTCGCCGACGTGAAGGTCGAGGACGGCGCCCTCTCCTGCCGCGTCGTCGGCTCTGACCCCATCTTCATCAGCCCCACCTTCGACATCCCCGCCCGCCAGAGCCAGTGGATCGAGACCCGCATCCGCGCCAACGTCTCGGGCGATGCCGAGTTCTTCTGGACCAACACCCTCGAGACGAAGTACGGCGGCTTCTCGCCCGGCAAGGAGACCCACTTCCGCATCCTGGGCGACGGCCAGTGGCACGCCTACCGCATCCTGCCCTGCTGGGAGCCGGAGCGCAAGATCATCAAGCTCCGCCTCGACCTGCCCGGCGGCAAAGGGGCCTATGAAGTAGCCTGCATTCGCGTGGCTGACGCCCGTGAGTCGGCTGCCGTGGCGGAGCCCTCCTGGGACTTCTCGAACGGCATTCAGGGCTGGGAGCTGGAGAACGCCTCCCCGCCCCAGTTCCACGGCAAGGATATGAGTTTCTTCGCACGGGGCTCGCCTGCGCGTCTCTTGAGTCCTCCACTGAGCTTCCCTGCCCAGGGGCGCTTCCTCGTCTCTCTGAGGCTGTACATCTCGGGCGGCAAGACCGCCACGCTCGGCTTCGCCAACGACGTTGATTCAGGCTTGCACACCCAGTCTTTCGCCATCCACGCCGACGGAACCAGGCCGCACGACTACCTGGTAGACTTGAGCGCCCACCCGCGCTGGCGCGGGACCATCCGCCGGTTGACACTGGAGCCGACCGACGCCAGCGACGACGGGTTGGGCATCTACTGGATTCGCCTTGGGTCGAAGCCCGAGGGGGAGCCTGAGGTGACGCTCCGCTTCCCTGGGATCGCGGAGGGCATGCCGCGAGTGGGGCAGCGTCTGACAGTCACGGCGGTGGCTGTCAACGAGGGAGCCGGCGTGGCGCGCCGCATCCGCGCGACCCTGGCTATGCCAGCGCACCTGGAGCCGCTGTGCCCGTTGACCCAGGAACTCAGCGACCTGTGGCCCGGCGAAACTCGTCTCCTGGAGTGGCCAGTGAAGGCCGTCCGCCAAGGCGAAGACCACGCGACGTTGCACCTGAATCTCAGCGTGAACGGCTCCCCCGAGCAGTTCTGGCGAGCCCGTTTCACCGTTTCGCCATCGCTGGACCTCCCCAAGGCCGACTACGTGCCTGAGCCGAAGCCGGCGAAGACGGATTGCCAGGTCGGCGCCTACTACTTCCCCGGCTGGCACAGTTGGGCCAGGTGGCGGCCCATCGCAGACTTCCCTGAGCGGAAGCCGCTCCTCGGCTGGTACGACGAGAGCAAGCCCGAGGTGGCCGATTGGCAGATCAAGTGGGCGGTCGAACACGGCGTCTCCTTCTTCGCGGTGGACTGGTACTGGTGCCAGGGCGCCCGCCACCTCGAGCACTGGCTCCACGACGCCTATCTCAAGAGCCGCTACCGCCGCTACCTCAAGTTCTGCCTCCTCTGGGCCAACCACAACCCGCCCAAGACCTCCTCCGAGGCTGACCTGCTGGCGGCGACTGGTTTCTGGCTCGAGCACTACTTCAAGCTGCCCGAGTACCTCACGGTCGAGGGCAAGCCGGTCGTGATCATCTTCAGCACGCATCGCCTCACGGACGACCTGGGCACGCCGGCCGTGGCCGCCGCGTTCGCCAAGATGCGCGAGCGTTGCCGCGCCGCCGGCCTGCCAGGGCTCTACCTGGTCGCCTGCGCGGGGGCCGACCGCGGCTCGCTCGAACGCCTCAAGGCCGAGGGCTACGACGCGGCCTCCGGCTACAACTACCCCTCGCTCGGCTCGAACGGCCGCCGCTGGTTCCCCTACGCCGACAACATCGCGGCCTACAAGCGGTTGTGGCACGCTGCGGCCGACCACCGCCTGCTCAAGGAAATCCCCGTCCTCAGCGGCGGGTGGGACTCGCGCCCCTGGCACGGCCAGGGCGCTCTCGTCGTGGCCGACCGCTCCCCTGCCCTCTTCGAGCGCCACTGCCGCGACGCACGGGAGTTCCTCGACAAGCGCGACGGCGACACGGGGCCTCCGCTCAAGATGTGCCTGGTCGAGGCCTGGAACGAGTGGGGCGAAGGCTCCTACATCGGCCCCCACCGCGAGTTTGGCTTCGGCTACCTGGACGCCATCCGCCGCGTCTTCGCCCCCGGCTCGCCCGAGCCATCGCCCGTCACCCCGCGAGACCTGGGCCTCGGCCCCTACGAGCTGCCCCGCCCGAAGGAGGAGTTCAAGGTGGCTTGGGACTTCTCCCGCCCCGAGGACCGGACCGACTGGCAGGCCGACGCCCAGATGAGGCCCGATGCAGCGGCCGCGACGCTCAAGGGCACGGCCACGGGCAACGACCCGATCCTCGGCGGCCCGGTGGTCCGCATCCCGGCCGAGGCCCATCCCTGGCTCTGCGTCGAGATGCGCACGTCGAAGCCCGAGCGCCCCCAGCTCTTCTGGAGCACCACCACCGCCCGCGTCAGCGAGAACAACAGCGTCCGCTTCGACGTGCCGGGCGACGGCCAGCTCCACGCCCACTGGGTCGAGCTGGGACGGGTCCCCTACTGGACCGGCCTCATCACCGGGCTGCGCTTCGACCCCGTGAACGCCCCGGGCGTGGAGTTCGAGATCCGCTCCCTCCGCTTCGCCGCCCAGCGCCCGGCGGACTGAAGGCGAGACAGCCCCCGGAGCGCCTGCGCCCCATACTTGATCAACTCCAGGGGGGAGGGAAGTGATCAGGTATGGCGGGAAAGGCCCCGGAGCCGCCCGGATCGCCAAAGCGCCCATCTGTATCACATTCTCGTGCTCGTCGTCGTCCTCGTCCTCGTCGTCGAGCCAGTCGGCTTCTCCCGCTCGGAGATTCGACGACGAGGACGACGACGACAACGACGACGATTGACAGAGCCGACGAGCGCCAGGGCTGGGGGCCATAGTCGCTTTGGCTCCTCTCGTTGAATGGTGCGGGCGGTTGTGGTACAATCGCCGGCAGCTCAATGCTGGAGAGCGAACCGGATGTCGCACCTGTGTACCGTGCCCGAGGCGGCCGCCAACCTGCGGGCAGGGAAGATGATCATCCTGGTGGACGACGAGAGCCGCGAGAACGAGGGCGACCTCGTGGTCGCGGCGGACAAGGTTACGCCCGAAGCCATCGCCTTCATGGCCAAGCACGGCAGCGGTCTCATCTGCCTCGCCCTCACGCCGGAGAAGGTGGACGAGCTCCAACTCCTCCTCCAGCCGCAACGCGGCCCCTCGCGCTACGGCACCGCCTTCACCGTCTCCATCGAGGCCCGCGAGGGCATCTCGACCGGCATCTCGGCTCACGACCGCGCCACGACCATCCGCACAGCCGTCCAGCCCCACTGCAAGCCGTCGGACCTCTGCACCCCCGGCCACGTCTTCCCCCTCCGAGCCCGCGAGGGGGGCGTGCTGGCCCGGGCGGGGCAGACCGAGGGCTCGGTGGACCTCTGCCGCGTGGCCGGCTTGGCGCCGGCCGCGGTGATCTGCGAGGTGATGAACGACGACGGGACGATGGCCCGGATGCCGGACCTCGAAAAGTTCGCCAGCCGCCACGGCCTGCCCATCTGCTCCG
Organism: Planctomycetota bacterium; assembly: GCA_016872855.1. Lineage (GTDB taxonomy): Bacteria > Planctomycetota > PUPC01 > DSUN01 > DSUN01 > DSUN01. The sequence continues at coordinate 8,127 of VGYV01000097.1, read as the reverse complement.
TGGCCGACCTCATTGAGTACCGCCGCCGCACGGAGACCCTGGTCGAGCGCGTGGTGAGCCGCGTGCAGTTCCCCACGCTCTGGGGCAACTTCGAGCTGTTCTGCTACGAGAGCAAGGTGGATGCCCTCCCCCACCTCGCGGTCACCAAGGGCCTCGCGTTCAACGACCGCAACGAGCCGCAGCCCCTCGACGACCCGGTGCTCGTCCGCGTCCACTCCGAGTGCATCACGGGCGACACGCTGGGCAGCCTGCGGTGCGACTGCGGGGTGCAGCTCCACGCGGCCCTCGAGCGCATCGAGGCGGAGGAGCGCGGCGTGCTCCTGTACATGCGGCAGGAGGGCCGCGGCATCGGCCTCACCAACAAGCTCAAGGCATATCTCCTCCAGGAGCAGGGCCTCGACACTGTGGAGGCGAACGTGCAGCTCGGCTTCAAGGCCGACCTGCGGGACTACGGGATCGGCGCCCAGATACTCCGCGACCTGGGCCTCCGCCGAATCCGCCTCCTCACGAACAACCCGAAGAAGCTCCACGCCCTCCAGGGCTTCGGCCTCGAGGTGATCGAACAGATTCCCCTCGCGGCTACGCCCACGAAGCACAACCGCAAGTACCTGGAGGCCAAACGGAGAAAGCTGGGCCACACCATTCGCATGGACTGACCAGATTGGGGGCCACGGTGAACGCCGTCACTCGCCTCACGTGTCCAAGCTGCAAGAGGGACTCGATACTTCAGGGCGTGCCTCCCCCCGGCACGGAGCTGTTATGCCCCCATTGCCGTACGCCGCTGTCGGCGCCCCCCTCGCCCCCGCCGCTGCCGCCGGCCGGCATTGCCGGCACCGCCGACGACCAGCGCATCACCCTCACGGCCGAGGTGCCGCAGGCCCACGGGACCGGCACGGAGGTGGTTGCGCCGCCTCCTGGCGCCACGGCGCCCCACGCTTCGGAACTGGCGCGGACCGAGGTGGTGGACTATACGCCGCCCACCGCCACCGCGGCGCCGCCGCCCCGCGCGCCGGCCGGGGCCGCGGACGCCGGACGCTACCTCGAGCGCGGGGTGGTCGGCCGCGGCGGCATGGGCGAGGTCATCCTGTGCGTGGACCGCAACATCCGCCGCGAGATCGCCCTCAAGCGCATCCTGCCCCAGGCGGCGGAAGACCTCGAGCGCCGCGCGCGGTTCGTCGAGGAAGCCCAGGTCACGGGCCAGCTCGAACACCCCAACATCGTGCCCGTGCACGAACTCGACCGGAGTCCCGACGGCGCGATCTACTTCACCATGAAGCTCGTCAAGGGCCAGTCGCTCGCCCAGATACTCCGGGCGGCGAAGGAGCGCGGCGGCTGGCACTCGCTGAACGACTTCCTCCAAATCTTCCTCAAGGTCTGCGATGGCGTCGGCTTCGCCCACTCGCGGGGCGTGGTTCACCGCGACCTGAAGCCCGCCAATATCATGGTCGGCGACTACGGGGAGGTCCTCGTGATGGACTGGGGCATCGCCAAGGTGGTCGGCCGCTCGCGCGCCACCGCGGCCGGCGGCACGTCCATCACCGGCACGGGCATCTCGATGCGGACGGACTCCGGCGAGGCTGTGATGAGCAGCCGCGCCGAGCGCCAGGACGCCATGACCATCCCCGGCTCCGCCCTCGGCACCCCCGGCTACATGTCGCCCGAACAGGCCGAGGGCAGGCTCGAGGCCATTGACGCGCGGTCGGACATCTACTCCCTGGGCGCCATCCTCTACGAAATCCTCACCCTTGAGCGCCCGATCGAAGGGGACACGACGCTGGCGCTCCTGGCGAATACGGTGCGGGGCAAGATCGTGCCGCCCGAGGCGCGGGCCCCCGGCCGCGAAATCCCCCCTGCCCTCTCAAACATCGCGATGCGCTGCCTGTCGAAGAACAGGGACGAGCGCTACCCCTCCGTGGCCCACCTGAAGCGCGAGATCAACCTCTTCCTCGAAGGCCGCACCGCTGCCGCAGGCCACGACACCTTTGGGCGCGAGGCCGCCAGGCTGGCCAGGAACCACCGGGGAGCGGTCGCCACCGTAGTAGGGGCGCTGCTCGTCCTTCTCGCCCTGGCCGGCGCCCTCCTCGGCCACGCAATGAGCCAGCGCAGCCGAGCGCGAACGAATGAGCAGCGCGCCGTCAAGGCCGAAGAAGCCGCCCTCGCTGCCCAGAAGCACCAGCGCGACGCTGCCCTCGCTGCTAGCGAGGCCCAGGCCAGGCTCGCCCTCCGCGCGCTCGAACAGGGCAACGTCGAGGAGGCGGCCACCCGCGCGGACGCGGCCGCAGCGATGATGGACGAGAGTCCCTGGGGCCACTATGCCCTCGGGGTCGTCGCCTTTGAGAAGAAGCAGCGGGCCGCTGCCGAGCGACACCTCCGCACCGCGCTCGAACGCGACCCGAACCACGAGCCCTCGAGGGCCTTCCTGGCGCGCATGCGGACCGAACCAGCCCCGCCACCGAAGTGACGCGCCCCTGGTGGCCGACACCCCCCATGCCTGCCAGATTGGCAGCCCCACGCTGCCACTGCGCACCAAGCACCAAGCCATAACCCACGGAATCCATTGCAGTTAGGTGCCCGCATGCCTTCGCCTGGCCATTGGCACAGGGTTTGCACGTTACGCGGGCCGTAGAGTAGGCTGTCAAAACTGGCGTGCGAGAGCCGCCCGGATCAGGAGACACCAATGGCCTCGAAGAAGATCATCGGCATTGACCTGGGCACGACTAACTCCGTGGTCGCCGTCATGGAGGGCGAGAAGCCCACAGTCATCATCAACCAGGATGGAGCGCGGCTGACGCCCTCCGTCGTGGCCTTCACCGACCGCGGCGAGCGCATCGTCGGGGTCCAGGCCAAGCACCAGGCGATCACCAACCCCTCCAACACCATCTACTCCATCAAGCGGTTCATGGGCCGCCGCCACAACGAGGTGGCGACCGAGGAGAAGCTGGTCCCCTACAGGGTGGTCGGCAGGCCCGACGAGTTGGTCAAGGTCGAGGCCCAGGGCAAGCAATACACGCCCCCCGAGGTCTCGGCCATGATCCTGCGGAAGCTCGCCGACGCCGCCGAGGACTACTTGGGCGAGAAAGCCGAGAAGGCCGTCATCACCGTGCCCGCCTACTTCAACGACAGCCAACGGCAGGCGACGAAGGACGCCGGCGAGATCGCCGGGCTGAAGGTGATGCGAATCATCAATGAGCCGACCGCCGCGGCCCTCGCCTACGGCCTCGAAAAGAAAAAGAACGAAAAGATCGCTGTCTACGACCTCGGCGGCGGAACCTTCGACATCTCGATCCTCGACGTCGGCGACGGCGTCTTCGAGGTCCTCTCCACCAACGGCGACACCCACCTGGGCGGCGACGACTTCGACAAGGTGGTCATTGACTACATCGCCGAGGAGTTCAAGAAGGAACACGGCATTGACCTCCGCAAGGACCCGATGGCCCACCAGCGGCTCAAGGAGGCCGCCGAGAAGGCCAAGTGCGAACTCTCCACCTCGATGCAGACCGACATCAATCTGCCTTTCATCACCGCCGACGCCTCCGGCCCGAAGCACCTGCACCTGTCGCTCACGCGGGCGAAGCTCGAGCAGCTCACCGACCACCTGGTCGAGCGCACGCGCGGGCCGGTCGAGCAGGCGCTCCGCGACGCCAAGCTGAAGCCCAGCGATATTGACGAAGTGGTCTTCGTGGGTGGCATGACCCGCATGCCCGCCGTCGGAGCCATAGCGAAGGACATCTTCAAGAAGGAGCCGCACAAGGGCGTCAACCCCGACGAGGTGGTGGCCGTCGGCGCCGCCATCCAGGGCGGCGTCCTCACGGGCGAGGTGGGCGACGTCGTGCTCCTCGACGTCACGCCCCTCTCCCTCGGCATCGAGACCCTCGGCGGCGAGATGACCGTCCTCATCCCCCGCAACACCACGATCCCCACCTCGACCAAGAACCTGGCCCAGCACAACCCCCAGATTCCCACAGTCTTCTCCACCGCCAGCGACAACCAGCCCGCCGTGGACATCCACGTCCTCCAGGGCGAGCGCCCGATGGCCGCCGACAACCGCACCCTGGGCCGCTTCCAGCTCGCCGGCATCCCCCCTGCCCCGCGCGGCATCCCGCAAATCGAGGTCATCTTCGACATTGACGCCAACGGCATCCTCAACGTCTCCGCCAAGGACCTAGGCACCGGCAAAGAGCAGTCAATCGTCATCAAGAGCTCCTCCGGCCTCAGCAAGGAGGAGGTCGAGAGGATGCGGAAGGACGCCGAGGAGCATGCGGACGAGGACCGCCGCAAGCGCGAACTCGTCGAGGAGAAGAACCGCGCCGAGCAGATGGCCTACCACAGCCGCCGCACCCTCAAGGAGTACGGAGCAAAGGTCAGCGAGGCCGACCGCGACGCCATCGAGAACGCCTGCAAGGCCCTCGAGAAGGCCCGCGAGGGCGACGACGTGAGCGAAATCCGCCGCTGCATCGAGGACCTCGAGCAGGCCATGCACAAGCTCTCCGCCGCACTCTACGAGGAAGTCGCCAAGAAGCGCGCCGAGCAGGCCGGCCCCGCCGCCACTGAGACCCCCGGCGCCCAGTCGGAGGAGGAGGCCCCCAAGAAGGGCGACGACGTCATTGACGCCGAATACGAGGTCAAGGACGACGACGCGAAGTCGTGATTGCCAATTGCCGATTGCCGATTTGCGATTTCAGAAAGAGAGGAGCCAACACAGCTAACTGCCCCCTGGAAGGCGCGACCGCGAGAATGCACCGCAGTTCCCGGTCGCGCTGTCGTGGCGGAACTGGGAGACGCACCAGATTGCCGATCTGGCGTCCCTCAAAGGGACGTGTGGGTTCGAGCCCCATCGACAGTACCACCCCATCGTCCTGCCGTACACTGCGTAGTTTCGCAGAAGGGGGCCGTCAGGCGCTCTCTTGTGCGCTCCCGGCCTGAAATCGGCAATCGGAAATCGGAGATTGGAAATCAGCCCATGGCTTTCCGCTTCGAGAAGTTCACAATCAAAGCCCGCGAGGCTGTCCAGGCCGCCCAGCAACTGGCCACCGACTACGGACACCAGGAGATTGACGGCGTCCACATGCTCGCCGCCCTCCTCCACCAGAAGGACGGCGTCGTGCCATCCCTCCTCGGCAAGCTGGGCGCGGACCGCGCCGCCATCCTCAAGGGCATTCAGGAAGAGCTGGAGAAACGCCCCAAGGTCTCCGGCGGCAACCAGTACCTCAGCTCCGCCCTCAACGCAGCCTTCGAGAAAGCGTGGGACGAGGCGCGGCGCCTCAAGGACGAGTATGTCTCGGGCGAGCACATCCTCGTCGCCCTCGCTGCCGATGCCGCCTCACCAGCGGGCAGCATCCTGAAGAAGGCGGGCGTCACCCCCGACGCCATCTTTCAGGCCCTCAAGGAGGTCCGCGGCGGACAGCGCATCACCGACGAGAATCCCGAGGAGAAGTACCAGGCCCTCCAACGCTACAGCCGCGACCTGGTTGAGCTGGCCCGCGCGGGCAAGCTCGACCCCGTTATCGGGCGCGACGAGGAAATCCGCCGCGTCGTCCAGGTCCTCTCCCGCCGCACCAAGAACAACCCCGTCCTCATCGGCGAGCCAGGCGTGGGCAAGACCGCCATCGTCGAGGGACTCGCCCAGCGCATCGTCGAGGGGGACGTGCCCGAGGGGCTGAAGAACAAGCGCGTCCTCGCCCTCGACATCGGCGCCCTGGTCGCCGGCACCAAGTACCGCGGGGAGTTCGAGGACCGCCTCAAAGCCGTCCTCCGCGAGGTCTCTGAGGCCGAAGGCACGGTCATCCTCTTCATTGACGAGCTCCACACGGTCGTCGGCGCGGGCGGGGCCGAGGGCGCCGTAGACGCCTCGAACATGCTCAAGCCCGCCCTCGCCCGCGGCGAGCTGCGTTGCGTGGGCGCGACCACCCTTGACGAATACCGCAAGCACATCGAGAAGGACGCCGCCCTGGAGCGCCGCTTCCAGCCTATCTACGTCGGCCAGCCCTCCGTCGAGGACACCATCGGCATCCTCCGCGGCCTCAAGGAGCGCTACGAGGCCCACCACGGCGTGCGCATCCAGGACGCCGCCCTCGTCGCCGCCGCCACCCTCTCGCACCGCTACATCCCCGACCGCTTCCTGCCCGACAAGGCGATTGACCTGATTGACGAGGCCGGCTCAAAGCTGCGGATGGAGATTGACAGCAAGCCTGCCGAGGTGGACAGCGTGGAGCGGCGCGTCCGCCAGCTCGAAATCGAGCGCGAAGCCCTGAAGAAGGAAAAGGACAAGGCGTCGAAGGAGCGTCTCGCCAAGGTCGAGAAGGAGATCGCCGACCTCAAAGAACAACTCGCCGCCCTCACCGCCCATTGGGACAGCGAGAAGGCCCTCCTCAAGGACATCCAGGACATCCAGGCCGCCGTGGACGAGGCGCACGTGGCCCTCCAGAAGGCCCAGCGCGAGGGCAACCTCGAACGCGCCGCCGAACTCCGCTACGGCACCGTCCCCCAGCTCCAGCGCGATCTCGACGCCAAGGGCCGCAAGCTCGCCGAGCTCCAGAAAGACCAGGCGATGCTCAAGAAAGAGGTGGACCCCGAGGACATTGCGGAGATCGTGTCGAAGTGGACCGGCATCCCGGTCTCGCGCCTCATGGAGGGCGAGCGCGACAAGCTGGTGAAGATGGAAGAGCGGCTGAAGCTCCGCATCGTGGGCCAGGACGACGCCATCGAGGCCGTGTCCAACGCCGTCCGCCGCGCCCGTTCGGGCCTCCAGGACGCCCGCCGCCCCATTGGCTCCTTCCTCTTCCTCGGCCCCACGGGCGTGGGCAAGACCGAGCTGTGCCGGGCCCTCGCCCAGTTCCTCTTCGACGACGAGAACGCGATGGTGCGGCTGGACATGAGCGAGTTCATGGAGAAGCACTCGGTCGCCCGCATGATCGGCGCCCCTCCCGGCTACGTGGGCTACGAGGAGGGCGGCCGCCTCACCGAAGCCGTCCGCCGCCGCCCCTACGCCGTCATTCTCCTCGACGAGATCGAGAAGGCCCACCGCGAGGTGTTCAACATCCTCCTCCAGGTGCTCGACGACGGGCGGCTCACCGACGGCCATGGGCGCACGGTGGACTTCCGCAACACCGTGGTCATCATGACCTCGAACATCGGCAGCCAGTGGATACGCGACCTCGCGGGCGAAGAGAACGAAGCCAGGATGCGCTCCGCGGTCACCGAGGCGCTCAAGACCGAGTTCCTCCCCGAGTTCCTCAACCGCGTTGACGAGGTCGTGATCTTCCACCCGCTGGGCCGCGATCACATCAAGGCGATAGTCGAGCTACAGCTCCGCGACCTCCAGAAGCGCCTCGCCGAGCGTCGCCTCACCCTCAAGCTCACCGACGGCGCCAAGCAGCGCCTGGCCGACGAGGGCTACGACCCCGTCTATGGCGCCCGCCCCCTCCGCCGCGTCATCCAGCAGCGCATCGAGAACCCCCTCTCCCTCCGCATCCTCGAAGGCGACTGTTCCGAGGGGCAGACGGTCAAGGTGGATGCGGATGGCGGGGCCTTCTCGTTCAAGTAGCGCCGTTTTCGTTTGACAAAGCAGCGCTGCCGCAGTAGCATGAGAAGTATTGACGGGAGGCGCGTGCTTCCCGCGTCCCTGGTCACCTCCAGCAGCCGGAAACGGCAGAAAGGGGGCAACCATGCGTAAGCTTCTGGCTTACATTCTGACGCGGAGGCGTTCGTCCGTGGTCGAGGGATGAACCAACCACTCCTTGCCGACCACCCCGGGCTCGCCACCTGGGCCCCGGCAGGACCCTGGTTCATTCTGAAACCATGAACGGCTTCTCTTTGGGAAGCCACACGGCAAGGGTGTGGCACACCGCTCTGCCGTGTGGCGCCTCCCCAACCACCGGTGCATCCCTATGACACGAGACCCAATCGTCGAGGAAATCCACCGCGCGAGAGAGAGGATCTGGAAGGAGTGTGGCGAGGACCCAAAGAGGTTCTTCGAACGCCTGAAGGCCGCTGAGGCCAAACACAAGGACCGCGTCGTCTCGCCCCGTAAGCGCGGTAAGGCGCTTGCTCCGGCAGGCAGTTGACAACGGCGAGCCCCAGCGCCATAATCCAAGCACGGGACGTGGGGCTGAGGCGACCTTTTGAGGA
>VGYV01000096.1 GCA_016872855.1 Planctomycetota bacterium | reverse complement strand
CGGCGTGATGTAGTAGCCCCAGTGAATCTCCGTCTGGACCCACGAGCGCTCGACGTTCGCCTTCGGCCCCGTCATGCGGAAGCAGTTCTCCCACGTCTTCCCACCGTCGCGCGTACGCCACACCCCCTGCTCGCCCCGCCGCCCTTCCTGGACGGCATAGGAGACCTCGGGCTGGTTCGACGCCATGTGGATGTCATTGCAGTCGCGGAACTGGTCGGCCAGCGCCCAGGTCTTTCCCTCGTCTTCGGACTTCAGGATACCGACCTTGAAGACGACGCCGAAGAGGCGGGACTTGCCACCCGCCTCGGCTCCCGCAAGCGCCTGGAAGCCGTGGCCATCGAAGAGCGGCACCTTGACCTCGTCCCACGTCTTCCCGTCATCGCTGCTCACAAGGTACTTCAGGTCAATCGAGGCGTGAACCTTGCTGCCAAGCGCGAGGACGGCGTAGCACCTGCCCTTGGCGCATTCGGCCCAGGTCTTGCCGCCATCGGGGGAGCGCCAGAGGCCGGCGTCGGTGCCGACGAAGAGTGTTGTGGCACGGCTGGCTTGCCCAGCCGTGCTCTTCCCATCGGCACGGTCGGACAAGCCGACCGTGGCACGCGCGGCGAGGCGGGTCGGAGCGCCGGTCCAAGCGGCTTGGCCGCCAGACACACGGCTGGGCAAGCCAGCCGTGCCACCAGTGACGACGACGGGCGTCCACGTCTTGCCCTTGTCGCGGCTCACGCGAAGCTCGGAGCCACACACCCAGTAGATGCTGTCGGGCGTGAAGAGCGGGCGGCAGCCGAGCGACGAGTGGAGCTGGCTCCAGTGGATCATCTCCCAGTGCTTCCCGCCATCGGTCGAGCGGTAGCTGCCGCTCATGTCGCACGACATCAGCATCAGCTCGGGGTCGTAGGGCGAGGTGGCGGGGGTGAACATGCCGCCGCCCCCACCGATGCCGAGGACCTGCCACGGCTGCTCGGCGGCGAATGCGCCCAAGGCGCACGACGCAAGGACGCACGGGGCGAGCCTCCGTCGGCTCATCGGCTGGCCTCCTCAAGCCACTTCCTGAAGGCGTCGAGGGTTGCTGGACCCTCGATGTAGCCCAGAGACGCGAGGAACCTGTCGGCCGCGGCCATCGTGTCGTAGAAGGCCGGGCCGCGGTCGAAGTTGAAGAAGCCGTGGCCCTCGCTGTCAAAGGCCACCACCTCGCAGCGGTTGCCCGCCTTCTTCATCGCCTCGATGAATCGCTCGGTGGTGACGAAGGGCACCGTGGCGTCGGCCTTGCCGTGGAACACGATGGCCGGCGGTGCGCCGGCCTTCACGTGATTCCAGGGCGAGATTTCGCGCATGTCGCGGTCGCCGAACCGCTCCTTCGCCTTGGTGAGCCAGCTTGGGGCGAGGCCAAGCCGCCCGAACTCCTCGGGGTCGAGCAGCAGCGCGGGGTTGAAGAGCACCATGGCATTGGGACGCGAAGTGATGGCAGCGTCCTCGCCCTTCTCGTCGCCGCCCTCGATGGTGCCCGTGCAGGCGGCCACGTGGCCGCCGGCCGAGCCGCCGCCTCCGACAATGCGGTCGGGGTCAGCCCCCAGCTTCGCCGCATTCGCCCGCACCCAGCGGATGGCCGACTTGCCGTCGGCCACGCACTCGAAGGGCGACGTGCCGTGCGAGCCCTTGGTGCGGTACTCGGCGCTCATCGCCACCATGCCCCGCGAGGCGAGGTACTTGCACTGTGGATAGAACTGCACGGGGGAGCCGCCCACCCATCCGCCGCCGAAGAAGAAGACGATGGCAGGTCGCTTGTCGCCCGGCTTCAGCCCCTCGGGCTCGAAGACGTGCAGTTCCAGCTTCGCGCCGCCCACCTCCTTGTAGACGACCTTGCGCGTCGGGGCCATCGCAGACATCCTCTGCTTGAGGCCGGGCGCGCCGGCCGAGACGACGGAGGATAGGACCGATAGGACGGATAGGACCGATAGGACTGCGGGCGAGCGTGGGCGCATAGCCGGCTCCCTTCTCATTGCTTCCCCTTGGCCTTTGGCCGAGGCCCCTCGCGGATGGGCCACTCCTTGGAGTCGGTGCGGGCGGCCTTGAGGATTTCGGCCACCTTGGCCACCACGTCGGGATGCGGGTCGGCCACGTTGCTCTTCTCGCCGAGGTCGGCTGACAGGTCGTATAGCTCGATGGGCCGCTGCGTGCCGAGCCGCACGGCCTTCCAGTTGCCCAGGCGCACGGCCTGCTTGAAGCCGCCCTCGTGGAACTCCCAATAGAGGTGCTCGTGGCCCTTCTGCTCCTTGCCCAGGATGGCGGGGAGCACGGAGATGCCGTCAAGGCCTCTTGGCGCCTCGACGCCCGCGATGTCGCAGGCGGTCGGCAGGAAGTCCCAGAAGGCCCAGGGCAGGTCGCTCATCGGGCCGGCCTTGGCCTTGCCCGGCCAGCGGACGATCATCGGCACGCGAATGCCGCCCTCGTAGAGGTCGCGCTTGATCCCACGAAGCGGGCCGTTGGAGTCGAAGAAATCGGGATTGTTGCCCCCCTCGCGGTGCGGGCCGTTGTCGCTTGAGAAGAAGATGATCGTGTCGTCGTCAATGCCCAGCTTCTTCAGGTGGCCGAACAGCCGGCCGAGGTCGCGGTCCATGCGCGTGACCATTGCGGCCATGCTCCTCTGTGGCTGCGGCCAATCCTCCTTCGTGTACGGCTCGTCGCTCGGCACCTCCATGCCCTCGCGGCCCGCCTCGTTGTTGGCGTGGGGGATGGTGAGGGCGAGGTACAGGAAGAAGGGCTTGTCCTTGTGCTTCTCGACGAATGCGAGGGCCTCCTGGGCGAAGAGGTCGTGGCTGTACTCGTGGCGTTCCGAGGCCATTCCGCCGCCCTGGGCGTCCTCCTTCGGCACGACGTTCCTCAGCGGCACCTTTTCCTCGTTGCGCCAGAGGAAGGTGGGGTAGTAGTTGTGGGCGTGATGCTGGTTGAGATAGCCGAACCAGTAGTCGAAGCCCTGCTTCGTGGGGATGCCTGTGGAGCCCGCCTCGCCGAGCCCCCACTTGCCGATGATGCCGGTCGCGTAGCCCGCCCGCTTGAGGAGCGTGGCGACCGTCGTGTCCTCGGGCCGCAGGGGCACGCGGGCGTTGCCGCGGATGAGCGCGTGGCCCATGTGGAAGCCGGTCATGAGCGCGCAGCGGGAAGGGGCGCAGACGGTGGAGCCGGCATAGGCGTCGGTGAAGCGTATGCCCTCGGTCGCCATCTTGTCGAGGCAGGGCGTCTTGATCTGCTTCTGGCCGTAGCAGCCGAGGTCGCCGTACCCCAGGTCGTCGGCCAGGATGAAGATGATGTTGGGCTTGCGCGCCTGCTGGCCCAGGGCTGCCCGTGAGAGGCCCAGCGCGGCCCCTCCCAGCGAAGCGATGAAGCGCCGGCGGTTCAATCTCCTCCTCTTCCCCGGCCCCCGCCTCCGATGGGGAGGGTGAGCAGCGGCTGGGCCGATTTCGCGTCGCCTGACTGAAGGGCGCACAGGATGAGCAGGAGCGAGAAGGTGTCCTTCGAGTCCGTATTCCCGTCCTCGAGGTGGAACCAGTAGCCGCGGTAGCGGACGGCGACATAGGCGCCCGCGGGCCGCATCACGCTGCATCGCACGTCCAGCAGGTCCTTCGTCTCCTCGTGGCGGTCCACCACCTGGCCCTGCTCATCCTTGTAGGTCTTCACGATCCCCCTCTGCGCGTGGGCCGGGGGCACCTGGATGCCTTGGCCGAGGTAGAACAGGACGCCGTTGAGGGAGCGAATCTGGACGGGGAGCTCCGGGATGTCCGGCTTCTCGCCGCCGTCGCGGATTTCGCCGAAGGCGATGAGGCGGATGCGCTCGACGAAGCGGCCGCGCTGGTCGCGCGTGCGCGCCGGCTTGATCTTCAGATACTCGTCCACCTTGTCCGCGTCCTTCTCATCCGAGTATGCGGCGCGGATGATCAGGCCGCAGGGCACGCTTCGGAGCAGTTCCCACGTGCCGTCCTTGGCGGGACGGAAGCGGTAGCCTTCCTTGTCCGCGTCCATCTGGCACTTGGCTGTCACCTCCTCGCGGCGGATGCCGGTGGCCACGACCTTCTCGACCGTGGGCGTGGTGAAGGCAAGGTCGCCGCTCTTCTGGAGCTGCCGCCAGATGCGGGCGATTTCGAGGAGCTTCTGCTGAGGGCGCAGGCTCTCGCCTGGCGCTGGGCCGACCGTGGGGTCGTTGCACAGCTCACCGGCGCGCTCGACCAGCATGCGGATCAGACGGTCCACGCGCCAGCCCGTCGCGTAGAGCGGCGCCAGGCGGTCGAGGGCGATCTCCCCGATCACGCGGCTCGCATACGTCTCGCCCCGGAGCGGAGTGTACGTGATCGTCGGCTTCTCCGTGTAAGAAGGCATCACCTTGCCCGTCAAGGTGTAGGCGCGGCTGCGCGGGTACGCGCAGATCCATTCGGTCTCCATGGCATACTCGAACTGGGTGGAGATGTTGCCCACGTCGAGGAACAGCGTAGGCTCGCGGTACTTCAGCCGCACGAGGTTCAGCAGCATCTCCTCGCTCGCCGTCCGCTGCAGGGCGATGTTGTAGCTCACGCGGTCCCGCCGAATCGCCCATTGCCCGAGCCCGCAACCGCCCGCGGCGATGCACGCAGCACCCACAACTCCGACGATGTGGAACGTCCTCAAGGGCGGCCTCCTGAGCGTGGGAGAAGCACAGCGCCTCGGCTTCCTCGACCGCCCGATTCTACAGCGCTGCTGCACTGTTGTCAATGCCTCACGCGCGACCGCGCCGTCGGGGGAGGGCAGCTACGGGGGCGATGCGGAAAAACGCGATTTCAGGCCATCCCGCGCTGCGCGCGGCGTCCGGAGCACGTTCGCCGTAAAGATAGTCCGCCGCTACACTTGCGGCTTCCGGCACCCTCCCGCCGGCCGTCAAAGGTATCAGGAGCCCAATGAGCCGAAGGGGACAGGAGCCTTTTCCCGGAACGGCCTGAAAGGTGCTTCGCAGAAAAGGCTCCTGTCCCCTTGTCGAGGCCGCCGTAAGGCATTGCAATCACAGCACTTAGCAGTGTCATATAATGATAAACGGTCCCGCTCGGCCCCACCGTCGAGCCGGCCACGCGCCACTCAGTCCAGCAGGAAGCAGTAGACCCCGAGCAGGTTCCGCACGTAGAGGCGGTTGCCGACGAGCGCGGGGTGCGACCAGACGTCGCGCTCGGTGGCGGCCACGTCGCCGAAGAGATCAAGAGAGCCGAGCCGCCGAAGGCCCCTGCGGCTCGCAGCCAGCAGGTGCAGCCTGCCGGCCTGGGCCATCGCCAACACGCGGCGGGGGCCGGCGATGAACGAGCAGTGGTGAGCGAACTCCTCGGACTCGTCTTGCCACAGGGTCTTGAGGCCGTCGTGGAGGTCGAGGCAGACGAGTCGCCCCGAGGCCCCGACCACCAGGCCGTCGAGGGCCACGGGCGTCGCGGTGTCGGGTGCCAGGGCCTCGCTGGCAGCGAGGGGCGTGGGGAGGATGCGCCCCTGCCCATCGAAGCCATAGAGGCGGGTGCCGTTGTTCTCGGTCGCCACGAGGAGCCTGCCCTCGACCGCGATGGGGGTCGGCACGTTGTAGTCGCCCTCCTCGTCGGGCACGAGGGTCCAGAGGCGCCGGCCCGTCTCGGGGTCCCAGCCGCCGAGCGAGGTGGCGTCGTGGCCAACGATCTGGCGCACGCCGCCGAGCGTGGCCAGGATGAAGCTGCCGTAGCCGGGCTGGATGCCGGGCGTGGCCCACACGACCTTGCCGGTGAGGCGGTCGAGGGCGACGAGGGCGGCGTCCTTGGCGCCGGGGGCGACGATGAGCTTGTGGCCCACGACGAGCGGCGTGCCGCACGTGCCCCAGGCGGGCCGCTCGGCGCCGAAGTCGCGGAGCAGGTGCCGCGTCCACACGATCTCGCCGCTGTCGGGCCTCACGCAATGCAGGTCGCCGAACGCCCCGAGCAGGTAGGCCAGGCCGTCGTGAATCACGGGGTTCGCGCGCGGCGAGTTCGTGAAGTCCATCTCCCCCGCGGCGGGATAGGCGAGGCGCCAGAGCTCGCGGCCCGTGTCGGCGTCGAGGCAGCGGAAGATGTCCCGCGCGTCCTTCGCGTCCTTGTCGGCGACGAGGAGTCGGCCGCGGGCGACGGCGAGGCCCGACATGCCCGGGCCGGTGAGGGTGCGCGACCAGAGCAGGCGCCTGCGGGCCGGGAGCCGGGCGGGCACGTCGGGGCTGGTCGCGTCGCGCCGCAGCCCGCGCCAGTCGGGCCAGGCAGGGGCGTCGGGCGGAATGGCCGGGAGCGCGAGGAAGCCGTCGCGCGACTCGAGTGCGGCGAGGAGGCGGCGGTCGCGGCGGACGTCGAGAAGGGCGTTCCGCAGGGCGTCCTCGCCCTCGGGCGTCATGCGGTCGGCCGCGAAGACGCCGATGAAGGGCACGGGGTCGGTAGTGCCGACGATGCGCAGCGCTCCCTTGTCAATGGTGCCGCAGCCCTCGAGGAGCGGCAGGGCGTAGCCCGAGACCACGGCGGCGTCGGCCTCGCCGTCGAGCACGGCGAGGGCGGCGGCGTTGCAGCTCGGACGCAACACGGGCGTGGCGGGCCTCGGCAGGTCGAAGGCCTCGAGCGTGGCCAGGGTGGCGGAACGCTTCTCGTCGGCCTCCTCCGGGCCGAAGAGGATGCGGCGGCCGGCCAAGTCGCGGACGGCTCGGGCGAGGTCGGCGCTCCGCACGATGAAGAGGCCGCGCTGCGTGGCCTCACCGTCCTTGCCGCTCAGCATGGCAACGGTTCGGAGCTTCAGCCCGAGCCGCGCGGCGTCGAAGCGCACGACCGAACACTTGCCGATGACGACGTCAATCCCCTCGCGCGCGCCCACCCGCGGCGACGAGAGGGCCTCGGCGAAGGCGAGCTCGACTGGCCGCCCCAGGCGCCGCGCGAGGAACCCCGCGAGCCGGTCGTAGCGCCGCTGGGCATAGCCCGCCACGCAGTCGCACGCTAGCTCGAGGGCGAGGGGGTCCATCACCACGACGCGCAGCGGCGGGGCGGCCTGCCGCACCTCGCCCGGCGCGCCGCAGCCGACGACCAGGGCCGCCACGAGCGCGCCCACAAGATGGCGCGGCGGCATGCGCTCAGCCCTTCTTCTCGAGGACGCGGATCTTCCGGTCCTTGTAGTCCATCACGTAGACCCGGGCGCCGTCGGGCGTGACGGCGATGGCGATGTTGCTGCACGAGGCGGCCAGGCCGCCCGCCTGGGTGAAGCGCGTGGTGCCCACGTAGCCCACGAGGCCCTGGAACTTGCCGTCAGGCGTGTAGCGCTTCACGCGGCAGAGGCCCGACTCGGCGGTGTAGAGCGCGCCCTGGGCGTCGAACGCCAGGTTCATCGGGTTGCAGCACGCGCCGAAGCCGGCCAGGTCGGCGCGGCCGCGCTCGCCCCACCTGCCGAGCACCGTGCCCTCGCGGTCGTAGAGCACGACGCGGTGCGCGGCGTTCTCGGCCAGGTAGAGCACGCCGCCGCGGGCCACGATGTCGCACCGCTGGCAGCAGCCGCGCAAGCCCTCGGCCAAGAGCTTTGGGGCCTCGAGGTCGAGCGTGAGGCGGAAGAGCTTCGACTTCGACCCCAAGCTCCAGCCCGAGCCGAAGGCCACGAACAGGTCCTTGTCGGTGAGGGCGATGCCCGAGACCCGCAGCGCATGGCCGCGCGCCCGCGGGCTCATGGCCTCGGGGCCGGACGCATCGTCGGGCACGGACACGGTCTTGAGCACCTTGCCCTCGCGGTCGAGCTTGGCCAGCTTGCCCTGGCCGCCGCAGTAGATCGTGCCGTCGGCAGCCACGGTCATCGCCTCGGGGCCGAAGCCCGGCCGCAGCGTCCCCACCTGCTTCCCGGCCGGGCTGATGACCTTGATCTCCTGGGCGCCCGAGTCGCCCGCGAGCAGGTTGCCGTTCACGTGCAGGCAGAGGGTCGAGAGATTCGCGAACTCGATGGCCAGCGGCTCGGCCTCCCGGTGCGAGGCGGTCTCCGCCCCGACGTCCTCGGACGCCTGCGTGGGCCGCCCCTCGCCCGCGAGGCCCGGCGCAGCCAGCAACAGAAGCGCCGCCGCTGCAACAGAGCACTTTGCCATCGGTTCCTCCTGAGTTTCATGGCCCACCGGGGCCCGCGGTAGGCCCGCGCATTGTACCAGGAGCCTTGCGGGAATGCAACGGCAAGCCGCTACGGTCCGTAGACCTGGACCTCATTCAGCCCGCCGCCGATGCCCCAGAACTTGGTAATGGCGACGCGGACAAAGTTGACGCCCCTCACGCCGTCGAAGGCGATCTCCTTCCAGCCGTCGCCGAAGGGCACGGTGAGGCCGGGCTCAAGCATGCCGGCGAAGCTGGGCGTGTAGCGGCTGAACCACTTGGGCGCGAAGAAGGCGTGCTGGAAGGGGCGGTCGAAGACCTTGCCGAACGCCCCATCCTTGCTCGCCAACTGCTTGCGGTCAGCGTCGAGCAGCTCGACGCGGAAGGTGTGGGCGGCGAAGTCGTTCAGCCCCGCGTTGCTGGTGTTCAGGAGCCGCACGAGGTCCACCGCCGCCGGCTCCTTCAACTCAAGCTCCACGTGGCCCAGCTTGTCCTCGGGCAGGAGCCAGTAGGTCGGCTTCACGTAGAGCGGGAAGTAGTCGCGGTTGTCGAGGAGCGACTCCTTGCCCGAGCCGTAGCCTGCGAAGCGGCCGGAGGTCCAGACGATGCCGAGGGTGTAGTCGAGATGCCCGTCGAGCGGGTATTCGGCCACCTGGTTGTCAATCACCTTCGAGGGCGGGAACCGCTCATCGCGGCTGGCCGAGGCCGTGACCTTGGCGTCGAGGGCGAGGTTCTTCCTTCCCTTGCTCGTCACCGCATCGCGCTCGGCGGCAAGCTGGTCGAGCACCGGCTTCAGCCCGGCGAGAAGCTGCTTGGCATTCGCATCGGGGTTGCTCTTGAGCGAGACTGAAGCACCGCCTCGCTTCTTGGGGTCGGGGAAGAACCCGACGATAGGGTCCTTGACTCGCCTGTGGACTGCCGGGACGCCGTCGGGTGTCAGCTCTATTCCATCGGTGATCCCAGGAGCATGGCGGAGCGCCACACTGCCGCTTGAGGTGTTGAGGAGTTCCGGTGGCCGCTCGCCCTTGGCTAGAGGCATAACGAGGGTGAGGAAGCGCTGCTCTCTCGTGCGGGTCGGCTTGCCTACGGGCTGAAGCTCGATGGCGCTCAGCCACAATTCGCCGAGGGTGAAGTAGTGAGCGCCGCCAACCGCGCGGAAGCTGGCGCGGCAGGCGACGGCTCCCTCGGGCGCGTCGAAGTAGGAGGCGGTTTCCGTCCAGTCGTGGGTCTTGATGTCGCTCTTGGGCGCGCCCAGCTTGAGCGGGTCGGGATGGCCGTAGGGCGTCTCGGGCTTGGCGACGACCTTGCCCTCCTTGTCGAGAAGCTCGAGGCCGATCTCCCAGGCAGTGGCCTCGTAGACACGGTAGTTGGCCTCCTTGCACTTGAGCGAGGCGCGGTAGCGGACGCCGCCCGTGAGACCATTGACGACCTCGCTCGTGACAGTCTTCTCCGTCGGTGGCGGGTTGAGGTCGAGAAACTCGGGGGGCTTCTCCGGGGCGTCGTCCAGCTTGACCTCCCGCGGGTTTGGAACCCGCGGGAGGTTAGGGGCGAGGCCCTTCCACGCGGAGGGCGGAATCTTCACAGCCGAGGGCGGCTGTGCCACATTCTCGTAGCCGCCGGCGATGGCGCGGAGCATCTGGCCGTTGTGATCCATCTGGTAGGAGACGCAGGGCTGGGACGGGACCCCGTGCTGCTCCATGGCAACCTTCAGCGGCAAGACGCCCACATGCTCGGCGGGCCTAAGGAAGCAGACCCAAAGGTCGGCATTCGGCCGCTCGATCCGCACGGCATCGCTGAGCGCGTCCTTACGCCATCCACTATTCTGTGGCACGAAGCGCCCGAAGTTCTTGGAGTTCTCCGCGTGGTTCCACAGGTGCCAGGTCCAGGCGTGCCAGCGGGGCTTGTCGTCCTTGTGGCGGACGACGTCGGAGAAAACGAAGTAGTCGGGGGCGCCATCGGCGGGGCGGACGTAGAGGATGCTCCGCTCGCGCTTGTCGTAGTGGGTGTGGCTCTCGCGCTGGCCGGGGCGGGGGTAGTAGGCGACGTTGCTGAAGCCGCTCTCGGCGCGGAAATAGGCGAACCGCTCGTCGTTGTAGGATTCCTTGAGGACCATGCTGGGGGCGAAAGGCTCCCCTTCGGTCTCGATGCCCGTCTCGGACACCTGGTACTGGTGCCAGGGGAAGTGCCAGGACATGCCGGAGGTGGTGCAGAGGATTTCGTTCCGCGCGCTCAGGAAGAGGTCGCCGTTGAAGTAGAGATAGGTCTGGCCCAGCCCGTAGCCGGAGCGGATGCCGGCCATGCGGTCGGTGAACTGGGCGAGGCTGGTCGGCGGCTTGGGGTCAGCGAGGAGCTCATCATCCCACCAGGCGATGCCGAGCACTTGGCCGAGCGCGCCCTGATGGGCGTCGGCGACACTGAGGCGGTCGGGGGCGACCATCTCCTTGCGGAGGAAGTGGTGGGCGGGGGAGTCGGGGAACTTGGCCGCGTAGTCGAGCCACCAGGCGCCGCAGCGGCCGCCGTGGGGCAGCTCGATCGGCTTGCCCGAGATGATGCCAGGCAGTGCCTTCGAGAGCGGACCAATCGGGTCGGTGAACTGGTTGACGGCGGGGACGGTGGTCTCGTGGATGATGGGGTAGAAGGTGGCCTGGTCGAAGCCGGGGTGGGGGCGGAGGTCAATGCCCCGCACGTTCCAGAGCGCGGCCGCGGCGGTGTAGAGGTTCTGCATCGAGACCGACCAGTAGCCGCCGAGGCCGCTCTCGAGGTTCTGCCCCATCCAGCCGATGTCGGCGGTGATCGCCCAGTGAAAGGTCTGGAGCAGGCTGTTGAACCAGATGCGGTTCTCAGGCAGAGCATCCCCCACAAACACGCTGCCGATGACGGCGGCGGCGAGGGCGTTGCTCCCCTGATTGCGGGAGCGGAGGTGGAAGAGGCCCATGCCGGGCGTGTGGAGGACGATGCGGAAGTACGGCTCGACGCACTTGTCGGCGATGGCCTCGCGGGCGTGCTGGCGCTGCTGGGGCGAGAGCGTGTCCCACACGCAGTCGGCGACGAGGATGAGACCGCGGCTCATGATGCCAAAGTGGATTTGCGGCATGTGCGAGCCGCTCCAGGGGAACCAGCCCCAGCGGTTGGCCTTCGCGCACAGCTCAAAGACCTCCCACGCGAACTCCGCGTACCGCCGTTCGCCCGTGATGAGGTAGACGAAAGCCGCGGCGGGTGCGCCCTCCTTCGCGTAGTTGCCGAGTGCCATCCCCGCTTCCTTGCCGCCCTCGGGCAGGAACTCCTTGGGCACGAACTCGGTCTGCATGTCGGGCAGCTTGGGGATCAGCTCGTCGAAGCGGTGTTTCGCCTTGTCGTCGGGCCATTTCGCCATCGCTTCGTTGGCCCGTTTGAGCAGTTGCTCGTAGATGGCTTTGCAGGTCGGCTTTTGCACCTTCTCGCGCAGTGCCGCCGCCTCCTCGGCCTTGAAGAACACCCCCACCCCCGGCGTGGCGGCGAGTGCAACCGCGGGTGCCAGTACGCTGAACAGCAGTACCGAACGCCTCATCGTGCGGCTCCTCTACCTGCGTGGGGGCAAGCCGGCGCCGTGGCAGCGCGGCCCGTCGCCAGAGCCCGGTTCCGGCCTTCCCGGATAATGCTCGAATCCGTAAGGCATTGGCAATGCGGATGTTACGCGAATGGGCATCTTCATTATCCGGGGCCGGTAGAAAACAAAGGTAGGTCAGTTGCCATGAGTGGTTTGGGGCGGACCGCTGACCCCTGGGCAGGGATCGGCAGGTCACGGCCCGTGTGGCCGTGGGCGGCGCAAGTGCCAGGGGCCGTCGATTGCCTTTAGGACCTGGGCCAGGGTGAACAGGTAGTGGAACCGGGATGTGCCGCCTGTTCTTGGGGGCGCTAGGAGCACACGGCACTCTTGGCGAGAAGCGTCGAAGGTCATGACACCGACCTTCATGTTCCTGAACTTTGCCAGATTGGCCAGCAAGACCCGTTCGCGGTCAGGGGGCAAGACGACCACCGTTCGGGCTGCGAAGACCTTGCTCTGCATCGCCTGGAAGAGGGCACGCTTCCACTTGTTGATCTTGACCTCGAAGGCCCAGAAGTCGACCGTTGGCAAGGCAGCCCCGGCGGAGAGCACCAAGGTACCCCTACGCGTCTCCTTGGCAATCCTGTGGGAGACAAGCCGCGAGACCGTTCGGGTAACAGTAGGCAGCGAGAGACCACTTACCCGGCTGAGGAACGCGAGGGAACGGGGCGCTCGCGGCCTCAACAAAGAAAGAACCTGAGCAGTACTTTCTGCGGATTGCGCAGCAAGGGTTCTAAGCCTCTTGAGCGTGCCGTCGCGTGGCAACCGGCCCTTAACGGCAACAAGGTCCACCACACCTTGCGCCGACGGGACCTCCCGGATGACGGCGGAGAACGCAGGGAAGCATGCGGATCCATGCGGTTGACGCAACTGCTTCTCAAAGGCTCGGACCACGGACTCTTCCCTGGCAGTCCTTGCTGTTGCGGCAACTACACGCTGGCGGTTCTTCGGAAGCTCTCTATCGCTTGTTGCCATTGGTCCAGATGTCCTGGGCCTGATGTTGGGTCAAAGACAACACCACGGTTCTGCAGATCAGAGAACAATGCCGAAGCCTGTCCGATCCGCAGGAGGACGTTGGTGAGTCGATCGCCGATGTCAGCGCGCGAAGTGATGTCATTCACGGTGCGGTTGATGACTGCCCAGTGGTGCAATGCGCGCTGCGCCCGGTCTGAACGCCAGGCATTCATGCCCGAAGCCGTGCCCAGGGCACCATCGTAGTCTGTGCGACTCAGCACTGCGGGACCAAGGCCGGCATCAAAAGCTGCTTGGAGTTCAGGAATGACCAGAATGGAGGCGAGAAGGGGGATCGAGGTATAGCGCGGTCTCGGTTGCCTGCCGCCCGTTGATGGCCTGAACCTGGCGAGAGAGAACTGCCGGAGGCTGTGATGCCACCCGCAGGCCGTTGCGTGGGCGCCCACAGCCTGGAGCAGGATGCCGATCAAATCAGAGTAGGCTAGGACGACCTGATATTCGTTGACAACCGAGAGGGTGTAAGTCAGGTACAAGAGGTTCTCCAGGCGGGCCGCCTCCATGTGTGGCTGGTACTGCGACGTATCACGGCTGACGGTGACGTAGAACCCTCTCACTTCGAAACCAGAAAGGATGTCAAGGAAGTCGCCTAGGCTGTCCAAGGCGCCTAGAGCTCTCTCAGCAAAAGCCAGGGATAGGTACAAGGGCGGCGCGCCCTGAAGCCGCGAATGATACTCGGCCGCTTCCTGAGCCAGCGACAGAGATATCTGGCTCCAAGGATCCCTGAAATCCTCGAAATGGACGGTCGGGGCAACAAGGAACGATGGCTCCAACCGTCGCTCGTAGTCCAGGGTCTCCGCTACGAAGCGCGCGATACTGGCGGGGGAGATGAAGTCTCGTCTCGTCAACCCCGGATGGTAATACGCGTATTCAGGGAGGTGTCCGTCCCTCACAGGGGCAATGGTGGTTGCATAGAACTGCGGATCTAAGGCGAGGTCGGCACTTGGGAACTGAAGTCGGAGTGCCTGCGAGAACTGAGTGAGGTTCTCTGGGCTCTCGTCTCGGGGACTCAGAATAACACCGCTGATCAGTCGCGCCTCCATGG
Source organism: Planctomycetota bacterium (assembly GCA_016872855.1). Taxonomy (GTDB): domain Bacteria; phylum Planctomycetota; class PUPC01; order DSUN01; family DSUN01; genus DSUN01. The sequence continues at coordinate 4,242 of VGYV01000096.1, read as the reverse complement.
CGCGCTGTATCTTATCCGATTTGCCATAGCCGTGTTGGGCATATATGGACATGGTCAGGCTCCCGTCAGCTTCGCTTCGATCTCCGAAAGCACACCATCGAGACTCTCGCAGCTTCTGTACCGGAGATGCGGCCTCTTCGCGAGAAGCCGAGAGATGGTGGCACCCAGTTCGGGGGACATGTCGCGGCGGTACTGCCCTGGCGGAGGAGGGTGGTACGTGAGGATATTGGCGATCACCTCATACGTGCTCATGACGCCGGGCGGTCGGAACGGATGTATGCCACAGGCAGCCTCATAGAGCACGATCCCAAGCGAGAACAGATCCGAGCGAAAGTCCATCTGACGCTTTCGTGCGAACTCCGTCTGTTCTGGTGAGAAGTAGATCGGCGTTCCTGGGACCAGCCCTGTAGGAGTGTACGACTCATCTCCGAGATCGAATGCCATGCCCATATCCAGGAGCACGAATTCAGCCGTTGCATCACGGCGCATGATGTTGCTGGGCTTGATATCCCTGTGGATCTTCCGTACCTGCCAAAGAACCCTCACCGCCTCGGTTACGTTGCGCGCGAGACGGACCAGCTCCCTAATGGTGAGGACTCTCTGCCGGCCCAGTATGGCCTTCAAGTCCTCACCCTCGATGAACTCCTCAGCGAAGTAGATCAGCGACTGCGCGCCGTAGTCAGTGCGGGTCAATGGCACCGGACCGAGCTTGACCAGGTAAGGGCTGTCGCACTGCCCCATTATGCTCACCTCACGCCTTGCCCTGGCGGTCACTTCATCGGTGCTGTCGAACGTTTGGTCCTCCTCCTCGTCTCGTGTCGGCGAGGGATTGGGGAGCATGAACTTGAGGACGCATCGCTGTCCTGAGATTCGGCACGGAAAGACGAGCTTCTGGCCGCCTCTCATCGCCGGCCCTACGTCCGAAGCACTTGGCACTATGGCGGCCACATCTTCACGCGTTAGATTGGGCAACTGCATGGGTCACCAGTCAATAAGGCCACCCGAGCACGCAGGCGAGCCCAGCGCCCTCACGCCCTGAGTATAGCGCGGGTGCCCATCCAGCTTCAAGTACCTTTGTTACTTCAGCTCCCTTTTCAGCACCTTGCCGCCGGGGTTGCGGGGGAGGGCGTCGCGGAACTCGACGAGGCTGGGGACTTTGTAGCTGGCGAGGCGCTCGGCGCAGTGGCGCTTGATGTCGAGCTCGGTGAGCTTGCGGCCCTCTTTGGGCACGACGACGGCCTTGACGAGCTCGCCGAGATACGCGCTCGCCCCCGTGGCCTCGATGCCGACCACCGCGACCTCCATCACCGCCTCGTGGGTGAGGATGGTGTTCTCGACCTCGAGGGCGTAGACGTTTTCGCCGCCGACGATGATCATCTCCTTCTTGCGGCCGCGGAGGTAGACGTAGCCGTCCTCGTCGGCCATCGCGAGGTCGCCGGTGTTGAAATACTCCTCGCCTTCGTGGGCGAAGCAGGCCTGCTCGATGAGGCCAGGCTGCCCCCAATAGCCCCGGACGACGTTTGAGCGGTGGAAGCAGAGCTGGCCGACGGCGCCCGTGGGCACGGGCTTGAGGTCGTCGCCGACGATGAGCTGGTGGATTTCGGGGAGCGGCTTGCCGATGGAGTCGGCGCGGGCCGTGGCGTCGCAGTTGGGCAGCACGTGGGTGGCGGAGATGGTCTCGGTGAGGCCGAAGAAGTTGTGGAGGGCGACGCCTGGGAAGCGCTCGCGGAGCTTGTAGATGGTCTGGGGCGGCATCATCGAGCCGGCGTAGGCGATGAGGCGGAGCGACGCCAGGTCGTGCTTCGCCAGGTCGCGGTAGGTGGCGAGCCAGTAGAAGAGCGTAGGCACGCCGAAGAAGGTGGTGCATCGGTGCTTCTCGATGAGGGCAACCAGCTCGGGCACGTGGGGCCGCGGGGCGACGACGATGGCGGAGCCGAGGTAGGCCGAGGCGGGGAGCATCGAGTAGAGGGCAGTGGCGTGGAACATGGGCACGACGAGGAGGTGGACGTCCTCGTGCCGCCAGCCGTGGGCGAGGAGGGACATACGGACGTTGAAGAGGAGGTCTGCGTGGCGCATCACGGCGCCCTTCGGCTGGCCCGTGGTGCCCGAGGTGTGCATGATGATGGCGAGGTCTTCGGGCGAAATGTCGGGCGGCGTGTAGGGCTGGGGCTCGGTGGCAAGGAGTTCGCCGTAGGGGATCAGCCCCTCCTCCTCGAAGCCGACGCTGACGATGTGCTGGATGTTCGGGCAGTCGGCGAGGGCGGCGTGGGCGGTCTTCCACAGGCTCTTGTGGGCGATGAGGGTCGAGCCGTCGGTCGTGCTGAGGATGTGGCGCATCTCCTCGGCCCGCAGGCGGGTGTTGACTGGGACGACGACTGCGCCAAGCTTGACCAGCGCCCAATAGACGAGGAAGTAGTCGAGGCAGTTGGGCAGCAGCACGGCCACGTTCTCGTGTTGGCGGATGCCCAGGCGGTTGGCGAAGGCGGTGCGAAGGCGCTCGATCTTCTCATTCGCCTCGGCGAACGTGAGGGCCGCGCCGCCCTCCACGATGGCCGTCTTGCGGGGGAAGCGCGGGAGGTTGTTCTCCCACATGTCGCGGGTGCTCTTGATCTCACGGTAGGGCATGGCGTTCTCCTGAGCGGACGGGATATCCATCCGGCATTATAGCTCTGTGATGGGGAAAATCAACGCGCGGGGCGATCCGCTCACCCGACGAGCTCTGAGTTCAGCCCCACTGCCTGCGCGGCCTCGTGCTGCCGCTCATCGCCAGTGAGGAAGCGGTCGGGGTGGCACTCGAGGGCCGAGGCGACATGGACGGAATCCGATGCCCGCAACGGTGCCGCCTCAAGGCATTGGACTGCGCGGGCGATGACGGCTGGCCCCAGCTCGATCACCGTGGCGTGCGCCACATCCGCCATAAGCATCTTCTTGAGGTCGCCGTACTGGGCGGCGGAAATCCGCCCTTCGCGCCGGCACCTGTTGAGGACGGAGACTCCCTCGGGAACCACCAGGACGCTCAGGATGACCTCCGTGGCCTCCGCGAAGAGAGCAAGCACCCGGTCACATCCGGGCTCGGGCAGGTAGCACTTCATCAAGGCGGACGAGTCAAGGTACAGGCGCACTACAAGCCCTCCTTGCGCTCCTCGATGATCATCCTACTGAGCGACACGCCCTTGATCTTGATTGGCAGCGGCTTCCTCGTCTTCCAGTAGTCTGATGCCGGCGGTCTGGCCGGTGAGACGACAGCGATCGGCTTGCCGTATCGGTAGACCTCAAGCGTCTCGCCCTCCTGGACAGCGTCAAAGTACTTCTTCGCATGATTGCGCAAGTCAGTGAAGGTCACCGTGACCATGTTATCCTCCTTCCGGGGGTGACATGATACCATACAGAACCACGGCATGTCAAACGCCCGCCAATCCGCTTGTAGCCGCTGTGCCGCGCGAGGGGTAGGGATCTCAGGCTGCTTGCCGCCCGATGGATCACTCGCTCAGGAATGTCAGCCTTACCTTCTTCTCCTCGGCCTTGAAGTACGCCTTGGGGTCCCCGCGTCTGAAGTACCCGAAGACCCAGTGCAAGGTCAGGTCCAGCTCGTTCGACGGCCCGCGCCGGAACCCAATGTCATCCTTGCTCGGCAGGGTAACTGTGCGCAGGTACATCTGGAAGCTATCGTCGCGGCCGGGCGTGCGAGCTATGTCAAGGCCCACCAGGCGGGTGAACCGTTCTGGCCGCAAGCGCGACCGCGGCTGCCGCAAAGGCCGCGGAGGTCGTGATTCCTCGCTCAACCATGTCTATCCCCCTCACCCACTGACGCGAGACGCCTAGCAGGCGCGCAGCAGAGCGCCGGACAGTCAGAGCGTCCACGGCTCGCGCTTGGGGCGGTCAACCCAGCGGCTGGCGTCGGGGTCCCCGATGAAGTCCTCCTTCACGGGGTCCCACTTGAGCGGGCGGCCGAGCCAGTAGGCGAGGTTGCCCAGGTGGCACACGCTGACGCCGCGGTGGGCGAACTCGATGTCGCGGAAGGGGCGCTCGCGGGTGACGACGCAGTGGAGGAAGTCGCCGGCCAGGCCGCCGTCGCCCTTGTAGCCGAGCATCTCGACGGGGCGAATGGGCTGGCCCATCCTGCCGCGCGACGCCTCACCCTCGGTGCCCTTGTAGGTGATGTCGCCCGCGCCGCCGTGGTACATGCGGAAGCCATTGGCATAGACGTAGGTGAGCAGCTTCACGTCCTTGCCATCGGGCGGG
>VGYV01000095.1 GCA_016872855.1 Planctomycetota bacterium | reverse complement strand
GGCAAATGGCTCGGCGAGACGACGGGCTACTTGGTGGGCTTCGTGGCGGCGGGGTGGCTCGTGGGCGCGCTCACGCGGCGCGTGGCGAAGCCCTCGATGGCCCGCCTCGTGGCGGCGATGGCCGTGGGCAACGCGCTCCTACTCGTCCTCGGAGCGGCCTGGCTCGCGTTCGGGCTGGGCCTGGGCATACGGCCTGCGTGGGAGCAGGGCATCGTGTGCTTCCTGCCGGGCGACGCGGCCAAGCTCCTGGCCGCGGCGGCCCTCTGCCGCAGTTGCCGCGAGCCCCTGCGTTCGCTCTTCCCTTGAGCGCTCAGTTCCCCTTGATGTCGTAGGCGAACAGCAGGTCGCCGTGGCGCAGGTAGAGGCGGCCGCCGCACACGACGGGGTGGGGCCAGTTGGGCTGCCTGCTGCCGCCCTGGGGCACGCGGAACTGGCTGATGACCTTGTGCCCTTCGGGCGTGGCCTTCACGAGGCCCGCGGTCCCCCGCTCGCTGTAGGTGTAGAGCATGCCGTCGGCGTAGGTGATCGAGCCCTTGCCGACGCCTGCCTCCTTGTACTTCACCTCGCCCGTCTTGAAGTCCAGGCACACCCACTGGCCGCCGTGGGCGGAGCCGTAGAGGCAGCCGTCCACCAGGATGACGCCGCCGTGGTGGTTGTCGAGGGCCTTGGTGCGCCAGACCTCCTCGACCGAGCACTTCTGCCCCTCGACCTTGAGCTTGAGCAGCTCGCCGCCGCTGCCGTAGCCGCTGTCAATGAAGACGCAGCCGTCGCTGAAGATTGGTGTCGGGATGTTGGCGTCGTACGAGGTCTTGTGCTCGAAGCGCCAGAGGAGGTCGCCTGTCCTGGCGTGGACGCCGATGGCCGCGTTGGAGGTCAAGGTCACGTATTGGCGGAGGTCCTGGAAGTCCACGACGATGGGGGAGGCATAGCCTGGCTTGTCGCCCGCGCCCTTGCACACCCAGAGGGTCTTGCCCGTCTTCTTGTCGAGGGCGGCCATCGCCGCCTCCTGGCCGCCGGGGCAGCAGATGAGCTTCTCGCCGTCAATGAGGACGGACTCTGCGAGCGCCCAGGCGATGTTGCGTCCGCCGAACTTCTCGAGGATGTTGAGCGACCAGACCTCTTTGCCGCTCTTGGCGTCCAGGCAGCTCAGCGTGCCATCGGGGTTCTCGTAGTAGAGCTGTCCCCCGTCCAGGGTCGGCGTGCCGCGGGTGCCGGGGTGGTCCACCTGGTGGGCGGGTCCGACCTTCACCTGCCACTTCGTCTTGCCCTCGAGGTCCAGGGCGGTGAGCAGGGCGTCGCCGCCCACGTTGCCCGCCGTGTAGATCAACCCGTCGGCGATGGCCACCGTGGAGAAGCCCTCGCCGAGGCCCTTGGCCGTCCAGAGCCGCGTCGGGCCGTCCTGCGGCCATTCCTTCAGCAGGCCCTTCTCGGCGGAGAGGCCGTTGCGGCCCGGCCCGCGCCACTGCGGCCAGTCGGCCGCCGTGGCCACGCCCGCCAGCATGCCCAACCCAGCCGCCGCCCCACACAACCGCCACATCAGCCTCATCATGGCTCTCCTCGAAGGTGAAGTCCAGCTCCTCCTCTGCCTCTTGATCATAGCGGTGCGGGCCGCGCCTTGCAAATCGGTTGCCCGCATGCTACCATTGGGCAAGAGCTGGCTGAAGCCAGGACTCCCAGCGCGCCTCTGGTTCGTTCGGAGTCCTGCCTTCAGGCAGTCCTGGCTTTCCGCAACGGGAACCAACTGGGTGTTGGCATGCGAGCAGGCAGCGCGCGACTCGAGATCACCCCCCCGAAGGGGCTGCCGATGGGCGGCTTCCCCGAGCGGACCGATCCCGCTGAGGACGTCCACGACCCCCTCTTCGCGCGCGCCCTGGTCCTCGACGACGGCGCGCGGCGCGTCGCAGTCCTCTCCGCCGACCTCCCCGAGGTCTCGCCCGCCTTCGCCGCCGACGTCCGCCGCCGCATCGAGCGCGAGCTGGCCATCCCCGCCCAACACGTCCTCCTGGCCATCACCCGCACCCACGCCGGGCCGCTCGTGATGGGCCGCCGCGTGAGCGCGCCCGACCCGCTCTACCTGGAGAACCTGCGCGACCGCCTCGTCGGCGCTGTGCGGGCCGCGGGCGAGGAGCTCCGCCCCGCACGCATCGGGGCCGGCCGCGCCAAGCTCTACCTCGGCGTCAACCGCAGGGAGGGGCTATCCGCCGCCGGCGGCGCGCGCGGCAGGAGGCCGGGCCGCCACATCTCGCCCTACGTCCGCATCTTCGTCGTCGCCGAGGAGCGGGGCGGACCCCTCGCCATCCTGTTCACCGACGGCGCCCACCCCGACGTCCTCGGGCCAGAGAACCTGCAAGTCTCGGGTGACTACGCTGGCCGGGCCGAGCGCGAGATCGAGGAGAACTTCGGCGACACCGCCGTCGCGCTCTTCGCCCTCGGCTTCGCGGGCGACGTGGATGCGGCCTACGCGAAACGCAACTTCGACGAGGTCGAGCAGCTCGGCGTCGCCCTGGGCCGCGCCGTGATCGAGGGCATGAAGGCCATCGAACTCCTCAGCGGCCTCAGCCTCCGCGTCCGCTCCCTCCGCGTGGCCCTGCCGCTCGAAGCGCCGCCCTCGGTCGAGGAGGCCGAGAGCCGGCTCCTGGCCGAACGCGAGCGCCTGGCCAGCATCCTGGGCCACAACGAGGAGAAGGCTGAGGTGGTCCGCCGACGCATGCGGGTGGACTGGGCGGCCGAGCTGGTCCACGTGGCCCGCGAGAGCCGGGGCGAGCAGGCCATCGAGCTCGAACTCCTCGCCATCGCCCTCGGCCCCATCGCCCTCCTCGGCGTCTCAGGCGAGCCCTTTGCCGCCTACGAGAGCATCCTCGCCGAGCTCTCCCCCTTCCCCCACACCGTCCCTATCAGTTGCGCCAACGGCAACATCGGCTACCTGCCCACCGACCAGGCATTCGCCGAAGGCGGCTACGAGGTCGAGACCGCGCCCTCACTCTACGGCGTCCTACGCCTCCGCCCCGGCCTCGAACCCATCCTCCGCCAGGCTTTCGCGCGCGTCCTGGTCGAACTGACGGATTAGTATTCGGCATTCATCATTCGACATTTCGGCTCGTTGGTTACGACCCTGAGCAACATTAGGAGGTCCCGCACCTTGAAATCCCTTGCTCAGATGGCACTGGGCCTTGCTCTTGCTGCTGCCTTCCCCGCCGTGGCTGGCCAGGCCCCCCAGGAGCCCATCGCCGGCCTCATGCGCACGCCTGGCGAGGGCCAGCCGCAGCGCGACTGCTGGCTCTACGTCCCCAGGGGCCTCGACAAGTCGCGCCCCTGCCCCCTCGTCGTCGTCCTCCACCCGGCCGGCCTGCCGGGCTCCCGCTACGTCACCATCTGGGGCGAGGCCGCCGAGCGCGCCGGCGGCGCCTTCCTCGTCGCAGGCCCCGAATGCCGCGACCGCAAGAGGCGGAGCTGGGAGATCGCGGACGAGAAGGACCTCCTCGCCACGGTCCGCAAGGTCATGGCCGCGTTCAACGTGGACCCCACGCGGGTGCTCCTCACCGGCTTCTCGGAGGGCAGCAACTACTCCTACACCTTTGGCCTGCGGAACCCCGGGCTCTTCCGAGCCATTGCCCCGGTCAGCGGCGCTCTCTTCGCCCGCCCGACCCCCGAGTCCGACGCCATTCTCCAGAAGGCCCGCGGCCTCGGCGTCTACATAGCCCACGGCGCCGCCGACAACCAGATCCCAGTCGAGCGCGCCCGCGCCTCGCGCGAACGCCTCGAAAAGGCGGGCTTCACCGTCACCTACCGCGAAGTCCCACAGCTCGGCCACTTCCTCCCCCAGGGCGAGCCCGACCGCATCTGGGTCTGGTTCCAGACCCTCACCACCCCGCCCGCTGCCCCGGCCGCGAAGCCCTGAGCCTGCCCGGCTCTCTCTGGGCTACGCTGTGCCCAGCGCGTCCGGGGGCGGGAAGCCAAACCCAGGCAGGCTGGGTTTGGTTTCCAAATTGCTCGCCACGATTCCCGGTCTTCCGCTCACTGGGCGCCGCCGGCGCTCTTGTAGCGGCAAGCGTCCCGCTTGCCAGCCAATGGACTTGCCGTCGCAGTCCACAAGCGGGACGCTTGTGGCTACAACGACCGGGAATCGTGGCGAGCCATTTAGTGTGCCCAGGCGCGCAAATCCGCTACTGCACCCCGGGGCGTGGCAGGCCTTGACTTTGCGGGTACGTTGTGCGACGATGGCGCGTAGGGGTGGGGGCCCGTGGTTCAGGAGAAGGTGATGGCACGCGGTTGGCCTGTTCTTCCAGGGATGGCGCTGTCGCTGCTCCTCGCCTTGCAGGGCGCGGCGGGCGGCGAGGCCCTGCGGTCGGGCCTGCCCATCGGGGGCAAGACCAAGCAGTTCGACGTCCTCGACGTCACCGGGCCGTCGAAGGGAAAGCAGACCTGTTACGTCTGAACGTATGGAGGGCGTCCGTCGCTCCTCGTCTTCGCGCGAGCGGTGGACGGCCGCCTGGCCAGGCTGGCCAGGGCGATTGACCGGTTCGTGGCGGCCAACAAGGCGAAGCAGATGGCGGCCTTCGTCGTTCTCCTGGCCGAGAACAGCGAGGAGAACCGCAGGAAGCTGGCCGACCTGGCGAAGGCGGAGGGGCTGGCCATCCCCCTCACCCTCGCCCTCGAAGGCCCCGAAGGCCCGGCCGACTACAAGCTGAATCCCGGGGCGCCGATCACCGTGCTGCTGAGCCGGCGCGACCTGGTCCTTGCCAACTTCGCCCTCGCCGACCCGCCGCCGAAGGACGAGGCGGGTCAGAAGGGCGAGGTCAGCCGCATTCTCACCAGGGCCACCGCCGTCCTCGGCGCGCGCTGAGCGCGCCCACACTTTAGGAGGCATGCCATGCTTCGGCCGAAATCGCGTCGCAACTCGCTCGGGATCACCCTCATCGAAATCCTCACCGTCACCGGCATCATGTCGAGCCTGAACAGCCAGTCGGACTTTCGATACGCCATCAACCAGGCCAACCAGGTCAAGGGCCTCAACAACCTCCGCCAGCTCTACCTGCTCCTACAGACCCAGTGCATCAGCGGCGCGCTCCCGAGAGCCACGTTCTTTCCTGAGGGCGACCCCAAGAAGGACCCCAAGTCCATCATCCGCCTCCTCCCGGGCGCGCCGCCCCAGCTCTTCGTCTCCCCCTTCGCCCCGCAGTCGCTCCAGGACAAGGGCCTCACCTACGCCTGGAACACCGCGCTGAACGGCAAGACCCTCGACACCGTGCCGCGCACCACCTGGGTCCTCATTGACGTGACGGCCTTCATCGCCGACCCATCCATCGCGAAGCCGGCCAAGTACCTCGTCCTCTACGCGGATGGCCGTGCTGAGGCGGTGGCGGAGCCCCCGGCCGACATCGTGAACGCCGTCAAGGAAGCCGAGGCCAAGAAGGGCAAGGCCGCCCCCAAGAAGGGCGCCTCGGCGCCCAAGCCTCTTCCTTCGCAGGACCCGAAGGTCCCCGTCCCCAAGATTCGCCTCCCCGGCGGCCAAACCGTTCCCATGCCACCCTCCTTACCGGGCCTGTAGGCCAACCGCGGGGTCGAGCGTGGTCGGGGCGAGGCCCTCGGCCTCCGCCGCCCAGGTTGGCGGCGGCGCCTCGTCGCCGAAGACGGAGTGCGAAAGCTCCTCCGCCCTGTCGGGCAGCGCGGGGGGGGCGGGCTTGCGGGGCTGTCTGGGCGATTCGTGCGGGTCAATCCCAGTTCGCCGTGGCGTGGCGGCGGTGCTGGTTGTAGGCGTCGCGCATGGCGACGTAGGGGTCGAGGCTCGCCTTCTTGAAGTCCTCATACTCGCCCAGGGTGAGCGAGGTCCTGTTGACCTGCGAGACGAGGCCGACGCCGGGGAGGTAGGTGAGGGGGTTGAGGGCGGCGTCCACCACCCAGCCGAAGGTGTCGCGGGTGCAGCACGGGCCGAGGATGGGGAGGTCGGAGTAGTAGCCCATGCCGAAGCCCCAGTAGCCGAGGGTCTGGCCGAAGTCCTCGTTGCGGGCGTTGATCTTGAGCCAGTGCCTCGCGGGGTCGCCGAGGCCGAGGACGCCGACGGTGGAGTTGACGCCGAAGCGTGCCAGCTCGTTGCCCGAGCCCTTGAGGTCGCCCTGGAGGAGGCAGCAGAGGCTGCGGCCGGGGGCGCCGAGGTTGGTGAAGGCGTTGCCCACGCTCACGCGGACCGGCCGTGGCACCACGGCCTTGTAGGCCCGGGCCGCGGGACGCAGCACCCAGAAGTACATCTTGTCGTTGAAGGCGAAGAACGCGCGGTTCAGCCCCTCGAGGGGGTCGGGCAGGGGCGGCACCGCGGGCTCGGTGGCCTCCTTCTTGTCGAAGGGGTCAACGTCGTCCGCCGCGGCGGCGGGCGCCGCCGCCCAGGCCGCCGGGAGCGCCAGGGCCGTTGCCACGAGGACCACCACGCCTCCTGCCTTTGCCATGGGTTCCCCTTTCACGGGCTATTCGCCCTTGGCCTCGGCGACCTTGGCCTTGAGCTTTTCGAGGAACTTCGGGTAGCTCATGCTGTTGAGCATGCTGGCGAACTGTGTGCGGTAGTTGTTGACGAGCTTGACGCCCTCGATGGCGACGTCGTAGATGAGCCAGCCGCCCTGGCCGTAGTTCTTCAGGCTGTATTCGATGGGGATGTCCACGTTGCGCGAGGTGACGAGCACGACGTCCACGCGGGCGTAGTTGCCCTCGATCCGCTCGCCCTTGTAGCGGAGCTTCTCGCCCGAGTAGCTCTCGATCTTGGCCAGGTAGGTGCGGCGCAGCAGCTCGTTGAAGAGCCGGGTGAACTCCTGCCGCTCCTCGGGAGTGCGGTCCGCCCAGTGGCGGGCGAGGGTGCGTTGGGCCATGTCGGCCCAGTTGAACCGCTCGTCAATCGCGTCGCAGACCTTTTGGCTGCGCTCCGCGCGCCGCTCCGGGGCCTTGAGCGCCGGGTCCATCAGGATCGCTATCAACTTGTCGGTGCTCACGCGCACCTGCTCCATCGGCCCGGGCTCGCCCGCGGCCGCCACCACTGCCGCTCCCACGCACGCCAGCCACGCTCGGCACTTCACCTGATGCCTCCTCCAGACTTCTGCTCGAAGATGTACTTGGCCACGAGGCCGTAGAGGTCGAGCGCCGGCTGCGTCTCGCGGATGCGCTCGCCAGGCTTGAGGTCCAACTCGGACCCGCCGGGGGTGATCTCGACGACGGTCCCGCCGAGGAGCCCGCGCGTCTTCACCGTCGCAATCGCGTCCTCCTGAATCCTCACGTCGCCCGCGATGGCCATCAGGACATTGGCCCGGTAGTCGTGGAGCGAGACCTGTTTGACCCGTCCGATCGGGACGCCTGCGATGGCGACGTCGGCGCCGCGCTTCAGCCCCCCTACGTCCGTGAACCGCGCCGTCAGCTCGTAGGTGCTTCCCCCCGGCGAAGCCGCCTGGCTGCTCCCCCCCGTGACCTCGGAGACGAGGCCGTAGAGGTCGAGCGCCGGCTGCGTCTCGCGGATGCGCTCGCCAGGCCTCAGGACCACCCCGGAGCTGCCCGGGGTGATCTCGACCAGCGTCTCGCCCAAGAGTCCCCGCGACCTCACCGCCGCGCTCGCGTCGTCGTGCACCTTCACGTTGCCAGAGATGGCCATCACCACGTTCGCACGGTAGTCGAGGACGCCGACGCGTGCGACGCGGCCGATGGGCACGCCGGCGATGACGACCTCGGCGCCGCGCTTCAGCCCCCCTACGTCCGTGAACTGCGCGGTCAGCTCGTAGGCGCCGCCCCCCAGCGAATCCGCCTGCCCGATCCGCACCGCGAAGTAACCGAACAGCGCCAGGGCCACCACCACGAACGCCCCAACGCTCAGCTCCAGGCTCATCTTCCGCATAGTGGGTCCCCCTTGAGACAGCTCACCTTCCCTCGACGGCCCGGCTGCCGCCCTCGCCGCATCCGGCACCCGTGACTCACCATTATTTCCCACTGCCCGCGCCGTGTCAAGTCGCCCCGCGCCCGAAGTCTCGTTGCGCCCGCGCGGCAGCCGCGTTACAATGGGGTTGGGGACGGGTCGCGGTCTGCCACGCGGGGTTCACGATGGTCGAGGCCGTTCGACAAGCCTTGCTCGCCGTCTGGCTGAGTCTGCCCGGGATCGTGCAGGGCTTCTGGGCGAACCTGCTCGACATGGCGCCGTACCTGCTTTTTGGCTTTCTCGTGGCGGGCATGCTGTCGGTGATGCTCCGCCCCGAGACGGTCGAGCGGCACTTGGGCGGGCGCGGCCTGTGGCCGGTGGTGAAGGCCGCGGCGTTTGGGGTGCCGCTGCCCCTCTGCTCGTGCGGCGTCATCCCAGTCTCCGCTTCGCTGCGGCGCCACGGCGCGAGCCGCGGGGCCACCACGGCGTTCCTCCTCTCCACGCCCCAGACGGGGGTGGACAGCATTATGGTCACTCTGAGCCTCCTCGGCCCGGTGTTCGCCATCTTCCGGCCGATTGCCGCGCTGGCGACGGGGGTGTTCGGTGGGGCGCTGGTGGCCTTCTTCGAGCGCGAGCGCGGCGCCCGCATGGCCGCCGACTCCTGCCAGGATGCCTGCTGCGCGGGCGAGGAGCAGCGCAACAGGCTCCTCCGCATCCTGGCCTACGGCTTTGTCACGCTGCCGCGCGACATCGGTAAGGCCCTCATCGTCGGCCTCCTCCTCGCCGGCATCATCGCCGTCCTCGTCCCAAAGGACATGGCGTCGGCCTACGGCACGGGCTTCGTGGGAATGCTCGTGATGATGGCGTTGGGCATTCCCATCTACGTGTGTGCCACGGCCTCCGTGCCAATTGCGGCGGCGCTCGTGGCCAAGGGGGTTTCGCCGGGGGCAGCCCTCGCCTTCCTCATCGCCGGCCCGGCAACCAATGCCGCGACCATCGCCGTGGTCTGGAAGACCATGGGCCGCCGCACGGCCCTGCTCTATCTCGCCTCAGTCGCCGCCGCCTCGCTCGGGTGCGGCGCTCTCCTCGACCTCATCTACACCCACACCGGCACCGCTGTCCACCACCATGCCCACGAGTTGCTCCCGCACTGGGCGAAGCTCGCCTCGGGCGTCCTCCTCCTGGGCGTCCTCGGCTTCGCACTCCTCTGGCGGCCGAAGGTCGAAGCCATCGGCTACACAGTCACTCACACATAGCGGCCCGTCCCCTCGACGCCGACCGCGCGCTCATCATCATGGCCGGCAAGATGTGGGTATTCGACTCCCGCGAAGCCCCCCGCGGCCCGAAGACCTTCACGGCGCTTTGCGACGTGGACCCTCTCCAGCGCATCGAGTGCTTCGCCCTCGGCGGCGGGCGGTTCTACTGGACGCTGCGCGAGAAGGCGGATGCTCCGCTACGGCTGATGAGCGCCGCAGTCGCGAAGCCCACCGAGCACTTCGACCGCGCAGGACTGGCCGTCCGCGGCCAGGGCGCTGCCGCCGTACGGAAACACTGAGGGGGTGTTCGCGGAGCCGCCTACATTCGCCTGGGTCTTCTTGCCGAGGCTCGTGTCCAGCCAGTTCTCCGGCGGCACGCCTCCCTTCGGCCCGCAGTTCCCGCTGGTATCCCCCGGCGCCTCCTTCTTGCCCTCGGGGGTGATCCTGGCGACCCGCTGGATGGCGACGCTGCGATACCACCAGTTGGGCAGCCCGCCGTGGTACACGATCAGCCATCCCTTATCGCCAGACAGTCCGCAGGCGGAGCAGAGGGGGTCGCCCTCTATGCTGTCAATCCATGAACGAGTGCTCGGATTCCAGAGGGCCTTTCCAGACGTGTCCATGCGCAGCCAGCGCTTGCCCCGATTCATTGAGTAGGCAACCAGGTGCTCCCTGCCGTTCCAGGCGATGCGGGGCGTGGCGCCGTCGGTCAGGGCCACGGGCTCGCTACGGGAGCCGTCGGGGCCCACCCGCGCCGCGAAGACCTTTGGGAAGACCTCCTCGCCCTGGAAGCCGTGCCAGACGGCCATGAAGTCCTTCTCGTCACCCACCTGGAGTGCGCCCGCCGGCGCCCCAGCTTCCTCTCCCGTCCATCCCCAGCCCCCCACCGCGCCCAACAACGCCGCAACAGAAAGCAGGATTGTCCTCACGGCTTCACCTCCTTCCTGTTGTACGCCCGCCAGACCCCCGTCGAGAGGGGGTGCAATAACGGATTTGCGCGCGAAATCGCTGCCAATCCTTCGTTGTAGGCTTGGCCGGGGCGTCGGGTGTAGCGGCAAGCGTCCCGCTTGCCGACCGCAACCGGGACGGTTGCGGCTACGCTGCGGAGCGCCGCGCACAAATCCGTTATTGCACCCTCGATGAGGAAAAGGCTTGACAGGCGGGCGGCATTGTATTATAATCTCGATTGACTTAGTCGGGAATTGATTCCGGCGGGCATTGGCGTGAGGGCTCCGAGGGTGGTCCGAGCGTCCCTCGGTCTTGTCGCGGCGCACGGCAACGGCCTTTTGGCCATTGCCGAAGCGCCCACCGCAGTCCGTGGCAATGCCTCGTGTGGCGCGCCTCAGGACAGCGAGCCTCTTGTTGGCCGACTGTCTCGACCGAGTCGGTCGAGATGATTGGCTAGGTGCGGACCCTGATGGACTCGCACGCGCGCAGCATCGTGAAATCCGTCAGTTGGCGAATCATTGGGATCATCATGCAGATCGTCATCACCTACGGCTTCATCGGGAACTGGGCCAACACCCTGGGCATCACGAGCATCTTCCAGACCCTCCGGTTCATCCTCTACTACTTCCACGAGCGCGCGTGGGAGCGCATCCTGTGGGGGCGCAAGCTGCACCCGCTGTCGCACTTCCAGATGCGGCCGGACCTGACCCGGGAGGAAATCGAGGCGATTCGGCGCTACCTTGCCGAGCAGCAGTACCTGCACGAGGCGCCAGACTACCAGATTTGAGCGAAGGAGACACGCGGCCATGGCAGTCGCCGAGGTACAGGAAGACATCAAGAGCCTGGTGGACGGCTTGAACTTCGCCAAGAAGATCGAGCGTTCGCTTGACCTGATGGCGTGGGCATACCGGGAGTTCGGCGACGGCCTGGTCGTTGCCAACAGCCTGGGCAAGGACTCCTGCGTGGTGTGGCATCTGGCGAAGCGGGTGAGTCCCGACATTCGCGGCTTCATCATCACCACTCGGTTCAAGCCGGCGCAGACCAAGCAGTTCATGCGCGAGGAGGTGGCCCGCTACCCAGAGCTGCGGGTCTTCCAGAACGACGAGCCGATCCCCGACGGGCTGCACGAGACCGACCCCGACCGCTGCTGCGACCTGCTGAAGGTGCAGCCGACCCGTTGGGCCATCGAGGAGATGGGCGTGACGTGCTGGGTCACGGGGCTGCGCTGCACGGAGGGGCGGACGCGGACGGATTTCCAGGAGGTCGAGGAGCGCGACAAGGGCCTCATCAAGCTCAACCCGATTCTCATCTGGTATGAGCGCGAGGTCTGGCAGTATCTCGCCCTCCACCGCGTGGCCGTGAACCCGCTGTACCTCGAGGGCTACCGCTCGCTGGGGTGCGCGCCCTGCACGCACATCACGAGCAGCCCCGATGAGCGCGCCGGGCGCTGGATCGGCACGAGCAAGTGCGGCGGCGAGTGTGGCATCCACACGCGGCCGCTGAAGGGCAGCTACCAAATCTGACCGCATGGGCCGCCTGGGAAGCGGCGATTGGGGGCCGGGATGAGCGAGCAAGCCGGTGAAACGACCGTGAGGGTCTTCTCCGCTCGGGCCTGCGCCGCGCCGCTCGAGGAGGCCGCTCGCCTCTTCGAGCGTGAGACGAGCCTCCACGTGGCCATCAGCGTGTGCAGCCGCCATTGCGCGCAGCCGGTGGCCGAGGAGGCCGTGGGCGCCGGCGGCAGCCACGATTTCCTCGAGGAGATCGCCGAGGCCGGCGTCCACGACCTGGCGATCGGCGGGGCGGAGTTCCTGCTCGACGATGGCGAGGTGCGCGGCATTGTCGCCAAGGGAGAGCGGCGCACGATTGCGTGCCGCAGGTCGGCCATCATCGTCCCCGCCGGCAACCCCAAGAACGTGCGGACCGTGCAGGACCTGGCCCGCCGGGGCGTGCGGGTTGGCGTGTCGGTGCTCGACTGCCTGAAAGGGCTATGGGAGGACATCGCGGCTCGGCTCGGGCTCGTTGAGGCGATTCGCCGCAACATCACGTTCCACGCGAACGGCTGCATCGCCATCGTCGAGGCCGTGGCGGGGGGGAAGGTGGACGCGGCGTTCGGCTGGTCGGCCTTTGCCCACCTGGCCCCCGGCCGCATCGAGGTGGTGGAGCTGCCGCCGGCGCAGCGGGTGCTTCGGGGCACGGGGGTGGGGCTGCTCACCTTCGCGCGGCAGCCGGCGCTGGCGAAGCGGTTCATGGACTTCCTGACGACCCCCGCGGCGCGGGCGTGCTACGGGCGCTACGGGTGGGTCGTGCCCAATGGGGCGGAGAGGAGTGATCAATGAAGATTGCGAACGACATTACCGAGCTGGTCGGCAACACCCCGCTGGTGTGGCTGGACCGGGTGGGCGGCGGGCTGCCCGGCCGCATCGCGGGCAAGCTGGAGTTCTTCAACCCCGCGTCGAGCGTCAAGGACCGCATTGGGCTGTCCATGATCGAGGCGGCCGAGCGGGCGGGGAAGATCACGACGGGCACGATCATCCTGGAGCCGACGAGTGGGAACACAGGCATTGCGTTAGCCTTCGTGTGCGCCGCGCGCGGCTACAAGCTGACGCTCACGATGCCTGACAGCATGACGGACGAACGCCGCCGCATCCTGCGGGCCTTCGGTGCCGAGCTGGTCCTCACGCCCGCCGCCGAGGGCATGACCGGCGCTGTCAACAAGGCCCTCACGATGGCCGCGGAGGACCCCCGCTACTTCATTCCCCAGCAGTTCGAGAACCCCGCCAACCCCGAGGTCCATCGCCGTACGACCGCCGAGGAAATCTGGCGCGACACGGACGGGCAGGTGGACATCGTGGTGGCCGGCGTGGGCACGGGCGGCACGATCACCGGCATCGCCGAGGTGATCAAGGCCCGCAAGCCCTCCTTCAAGGCCATCGCCGTCGAGCCCGTCGAGTCCCCCGTCCTCACCGGCGGCAAGCCCGGCTCCCACGGCATCCAGGGCATCGGCGCAGGGTTCATTCCCAAGGTGCTCAACCGCGACATCGTGGACGAGGTGGTCCACGTGGAGACCCGCGACGCAAAGTGGGCCACCTGCACCTTGGCACTCAAGGAGGGGATCTTCGCAGGCATCTCGTCGGGCGCCGCGCTGCGGGCCGCCCTCGATGTGGCCAAGCGCGAGGAGAACCGCGGCAAACTCATCGTCGCCATCCTGCCCGACACGGGCGAGCGCTACCTGACGACCGACACCTTTTCCTGGAGCCCGCGCTCGCTCAACGCCGTGGCCCCGCCGGGCACGGTGCGGGCACTCGCGCAGGCAAACGCCCGCTGAGCAAAGGAACCCGCCGTGCAGTGGACCGAGGCCCAAATCCAGCGCTTCTCGCGCCACATCCTGCTGCCCGAAGTGAGCGGGGTGGGTCAGCGGAAACTCCTCGCCTCGAGCGCCCTCGTCGTCGGCGCCGGTGGCCTCGGCTCCCCCGCGCTCCTCTACCTGGCCGCGGCGGGCGTGGGGCGGCTGGGCATCGTGGACAGCGATGCCGTGGAGCTGTCGAATCTCAACCGCCAGATCGCCCACACGGCGAAGGACGTGGGCCGCAACAAGGCCCTCTCCGCCGCCGAAGCCGTCCATGCCATCAGCCCCGACTGCGCCGTCTGGGCGTTCCCGGAGCGGCTGCGCGCGGAAAACGTGCGCGACGTCTTGCGCGGCTACGACCTGGTGCTCGATGGCAGCGACAACTTCCCCACCCGCTTCCTCGTCGCCGACGCCTCCTGGCTCGCTGGCATCCCCCTCGTCTCAGCCGCCGTCGTGCAGTTCAGCGGACAGCTCATGACCGTGCTGCCAGGCAAGGGCAACCCCTGCTACCGCTGCTTCCTGCCCGAGGCGCCGCCGCCCGAGACCGTGCCGACCTGTGCCCAGGCCGGCGTCTTCGGCCCACTGGCCGGAGTCATGGGCACCCTCCAGGCCACCGAGGCCCTCAAGGTCCTCCTCGGCCTCGGCGGCCTGCTGGCGCACGCGACCCTCGTCGTGGACGCCCTCGACTGGACCTTCCTCACCGCGCGGCGGGAGCCCGACCCCGCCTGCGCTCTCTGTGGCAGCGAGCCGACGATACACGACGTGTCCGAAACTCACGAGGCCCTCTGCTGCCCAGGGGGCCGATGCGAATTGGAGCACACGACATGACCGCCGAGAGGAGCAGGCGCAGACCGGCGTCACGCCCGAATACGTCCGCCTCTCTGTCGGCATCGAGGAGATCGAGGACATCCTGGCCGACCTCGACCAGGCCCTACGCGTCGCAGGAGAGTGAAAAGTAGAAAGTAAAGACCTGCCACCAAGCTATGCTCGTGGTCCCGCCCGTGGGGCGGAGCCCTTACCCGGCCCGGGGCTTCGCAAAGAAGGGCGGGACCACGAGCCGCTTACAGGAGCAAGATAGACATGGCCACCGAAACGGCCCCCCTATTCAGCAAGGCGGGCGAGAAGGATGTCACGCGGGCAATCGTCGGCGAGTTCGCCCGCCAGTTCGAGGAATACGTCGAGAGCGACGTGTTGATCGCCGGCGCCGGCCCCAGCGGCCTGATGTGCGGCAAGCTCCTCGCCGAGCGCGACTACAAGGTGCTCATCGTCGAGCGCAACAACTACCTCGGCGGCGGCTTCTGGATCGGCGGCTACCTGATGAACAAGGTCACCGTCCGCGAGCCCGCCGACAAGGTGCTCGACGAACTGGGCGTGCCCCACAAGAAGGTGTCGGAGGGCCTCCACGTGGCCGACGGCCCGCACGCCTGCTCGAAGCTCATCGCCGCCGCGTGCGACGCTGGCGTGAAGTTCGCCAACCTCACGACGGTGGACGACGTGGTGCTGCGCGAGGGCGGCCGCGTGGCGGGCCTGGTCATCAACTGGACGCCCGTGCGCTCGATGCCCCGCGAGATCACCTGCGTGGACCCCATCGCGCTGGAGTCGCGCGTGGTGGTAGACGCGACTGGGCACGACGCCTCGGTGTGCCGCACGCTGGCCGACCGCGGCCTCCTGGAGCTGCCCGGCTGCGCGCCGATGTGGGTCGAGCGCTCCGAGGACGCCGTGGTCGAGCACACGGGGGAGATTCGGCCCGGGCTCATCGTCATCGGCATGGCCGTCTCCAC
The DNA here is from genome assembly GCA_016872855.1 of Planctomycetota bacterium. Classification (GTDB taxonomy): domain Bacteria; phylum Planctomycetota; class PUPC01; order DSUN01; family DSUN01; genus DSUN01. Next base: position 2,832 of record VGYV01000095.1, on the reverse strand, counting down.
CGTCTTCGGCCTGCCCCGCATGGGCCCCACGTTCGGCGCGATGCTCCTCTCCGGCCAGCGCGGGGCGCAGGCGGCCCTGGCGCAGCTCGACCAGGGTTGAGGCTAGTTCTTCGGGGCACCGGGCGGCGCCCCGCGTACAGAAGGAGTCAGGGTGTGAGAGTGTGGAAGACGTGTCTTGGCGTGGCGCTCGCGCTCTCGTTGGCGGCCGTGGCCAGCGGGTGCGGCAGTTGCCCGATCCATCGGCTGCTCTTCGGCAGCAAGAAGGGCGAGTGCGCGGCCCATACGCCCGAGAAGCCGCCCGACGCAAAGCAGTGAGCGCGTGAGGAGACACCCGTGGCCGGGCCGGGCCTGGACAAAGTGGTGCTCTACGACGGGGTGGGCCAGCCGTGGTTCGCCACAGCAGCCGTGAGCGACTACCTGGCGCGCTGGCTGCCGTGGCTGGAGGTCGAGGTCCGCCCCAGCCTGTTCGCGCACGCACTCGGCGAGGCCCGCGGCCCCGAGGCCCTGGCCGGCCTCGCCGAGGACCTGTGCCAGGCCCGCGTGCGCGACCCATGGCGGCAAGTGGCGGAGCAGACGCGGCATCCGCTGAGGCCCGAACTCGACTATGAGACGCGCCTCCTCACGGGCGCGGCCCGGCCCTCGGACGGCGTGCTGTACGACGGCGCGGAACTTCAGCGCCTCGCCTTCAACGTGCTGCCGGAGGCGGAACGCCATCTCTGGGCGCTCCACATCTGGATTACCGAGCGCCTCATCGCCACGTGGGATGAGGACGACCATCGCTACCACGCGCGCGTAAGCCTCTACGGGTTTCCTGCGGTTCTCTCCACGTCGGGAATGGTCGAGGCGCCCGCCAGAGAGCGAGAGCACTATCTCGCTCGCCGCCTCGGAGTGCCGATGAGCGTACCGGACGTCCCCGACCATCTCCGACACGAGGACCCGCGAACGGCCGACGTGGCGAAGGGCTACGCCATGCAGGCCGTCTTCTACGCCCTCACGGGCGAGCCGTTCTGCCCCGAGGCCCGCTGCCGCCTCTTCAATGCTCACTGGCAGAGCGAGATGCTTGCGGCGCAAGTGCACCGCGACGGCAGCGACTACTGCCCGCGCCACACCCAGATGCTGGAGACCTGGCAGGCGGGGGCGGCCACGAAGACCGAGGAACACGCCTCATGCTAGGCCACGCGACCTACTCACTCCCCGACACACTTGCCGACGACCTGGCCAAGCTCCGCGACATGATCGCCCAGGTGCAGACGGGCGCCCTCGCGCCCGAGCGGCTGCGGGCCTTCCGCGTGCCGATGGGCGTCTACGAGCAGCGCGAGAACGGCGCCTTCATGCTCCGCGTGCGCGTGCCCGCGGGCGGCGTGCTGCCCCACCAACTGCGCGCTCTGGCCGACGCCGCGGAGCGCTACGGCGACGGCTCGCTCCACGTCACCACCCGCCAGGACATCCAGGTGCACCGTGTGCCGCTTGAGAACGTGGCGCCCGCCCTCGAAGCCCTGGCTCAGGCCGGCCTGTCCACCAAGGGCGGCGGCGGCAACACCGTCCGCAACGTCACCGCCTGCCCCCACGCAGGCGTCTGCCCGCACGAGGCCTTCGACGTCGCGCCCCACGCCGTCGCCGTCACCGAGTTCCTCCTCCCCGACCCGCTCTCCTACCAGTTGCCGCGGAAGTACAAGATTTCATTCTCCGGCTGCGGCAACGACTGCGCGAGCGCGACGGTGAACGATCTGGGCTTCATCGCGCGCCTCGGGGACGGCCAGCCCGGCTTCGCCGTCTACGTCGGCGGCGGCATGGGCGCCTACAGCCGCGTGGCCGATTTCTTCGAGGACTTCGTCCCCGCCTCCGACATCCATCTGGTCGCCGAGGCCGTCAAGCGCGTCTTCGACCAGCACGGCAACCGCAAGAACAAGAACCGTGCGCGCCTGCGCTTCCTCATCGAGCAGATCGGCCTCGACGCCTTCCGCAAGCTCTACGACGCCGAATTGGCCGCACTGCGGCAGGCCGCCCCGCCTCTTCCGCCCCTTCGAGACTTCGTTGGCGCCGCCGAGGGTCACCGTGGAACCCGGCCCCCACGCCCCTCGGCGAGCGCCGCGAAGACATTCGACGCCTGGCGCCGCCGCAACGTCCTGCCACAGAAGCAGCAGGGCTACTTCCTCGTGGAGGCGCCCCTCGCCTTGGGCGACATCGCGCCCGAGACGCTCCGCGGCCTGGCCGACATCGTCGAACACTACGGCGAGGGGATGCTCCGCACCACGCAGGAGCAGAACGCCCTCCTCCGCTGGGTGCCCGAGGCCGACCTGCCCGACGTTCACGCCCAGCTCGACGCGCTCGGCCTCGCCGAGCCGTTGCCCCCCGTGCTCCGCAAGCTCGTGGCGTGCGCGGGCGCGTCCACCTGCCGCCTCGGCATCTGCCTCTCGCGCGGGCTCGCCCAAGCCGTCAGCCAGGTGCTGTCGAGCGACGGGCTGGACCTCGACGCCCTCGGGCCGCTGGCCATCCGCATCAGCGGCTGCCCCAACTCCTGCGGGCGGCATCCCGTGGGCGACATCGGCCTCCACGGCGCGGCCCGCCGCATCGGCGGCGTGCTGATGCCGCACTACGTCGTGCAGCTCGGCGGCCGCGTGGGCGAGGGCCGCGCCCGCCTGGCCCAGGGCGCGACCGCCATTCCTGCGCGCAACGTCCCCGCCTTCCTCGCCGAACTCCTCCGCGAGTTCACACTGTCGCCCGAGCACCCCGACTTCCATGCGTTCCTGGATGCCGGCGGCCGCCGGACGGCCCAACGGCTCCTCGCGCGCTTCGCCAAGCCGGGCAGCGCCGCGGCCGACGCCTGCGCTT